>JAAENI010000263.1 GCA_024224595.1 Hyphomicrobiales bacterium | reverse complement strand
GGGTACATCGCGCCAACCCAGCATGGCAAGGCCTTCTTCCTTGCAAACGGTTGTTACTATCTTTTCGATATGTTTGCGAATGGTTTCATTGCCGGGCAGGAATATATGTCCGACCGCATATTCGCCAGATTCTGGAATATCGAAATTTACACCACTTTGTTCGCCTGAAAAAAATTCATGAGGAATTTGAACCAGAATGCCGGCACCATCCCCCATCAGCGGATCAGCTCCCACAGCGCCGCGATGCGTCATGTTTTCCAGTATTTGCAGACCATCGATGATAATTTGGTGAGAAGGAATGCCTTTCATCTGGGCAATAAATCCTACACCGCAAGAATCATGTTCATTCCCGGGGTCATAAAGGCCTTGTTTGAGTGGTTGACAGTACAGTGTTTCAGCAGATTTTAGATTCGATGGGCCCGCCGCTGGAATTTGGCTATTTGTCAAGGCTTTGCTCTGCATCATATTCTCCGCCAATGTGGTATCAAAATTTATCGGTATTTCATGTCAGATGTCGATGACCAACAATCAATGAATGCCTTGGCCATGATATTTACGCCCGCATTCGCCGATACTGGTCTGTGCCGCTGATAAACCTGGTACTGGTTTGGAGGTAGCGGCCCTATCACTCGACAGATCACTTTGATCAACAAAGCCACTCCGCTCAACAAATGACTATCTGTTGATGGCCAATATATCCAAAATAGGGATTGGCTGGATTGACTTCTTGAGTAAAGTATCAAGTTTTAAACAAAATATAAGACAGCATAGCTGTCCTAGTTGTAAAGGAAAATGCCAGAAAATGATGTCAAAGACAACCCCTGATTTACAATGGCGCGCAAGTCGAGCACATAAATCGGGTAATCAATAACCCATATTGACGGGGAGCCGCGCAGCTGTACTTCCCCTAATAAGCCTCATATATGATCAAATACGGTACGCCAAGTTTCCAATGTAAAATTATTTGCCAGAAACTGGTTTTTTCAGATATGCACTTGCATTGAAAGGGATCGATGTTCAGATCCCAATCGATTGTTCTATGGAGAAATAACGATGAATTTTGCAAGTGATAACTGGTCTGGCGTCGCGCCTCAGATAAATGAATCTTTGATGTCAAATGGCGTTGGATCTGCAATTGCTTACGGCGATAGCGAGCTGGATAAATCTGTCGAGGAAAAATTTAGTGAGATTTTTGAAAAAGAAGTTGCCGTATTTTTTGTTGGAACAGGAACGATAGCCAATTCACTATCCATGGCGGTCTATTCAAAACCCGGTGGTATATCGTTATGCCATCGCGAATCCCACATGATGGAAGATGAATGTGGTGCACCTGAGTTATTTTCAGGTGGTGGAAGGCTGGCTGGTGTTGATGGCCGTTTGGGCAAAATTGATATTGAAGACCTCCAGAATAAACTGGATCGATTTGATCCAAATTTTGTGCACTATGGTCAGGCAAGTGCGGTTAGTATCACTCAGGCAAGTGAGGTAGGTACGGTGTATTCAACTGATGAAATCAAAGCCATTTCAGATATTGCCAAAGCTAAATCAATACCGCTTCACATGGACGGATCACGTTTTGTCAATGCACTGGTTCACCTTGATACTTCACCAGCCCAGATGACCTGGAAAAGCGGGGTTGATATTCTTTCATTTGGTGGTACCAAAAATGGCTGCTGGTGCGCGGAGGCGATAGTTCTGTTTGATTTGGCGATGGCGGATCAGATGGCTTATCATCATAAGCGAGCGGGGCAATTGTATTCCAAATCCCGGTTTATCGCGGCTCAATATGACGCCTATCTTGATAATGGTCTTTGGCTTGAATTAGCAGGCCACGCCAATAAAATGGCAGATTTGTTACGAAAGCTCGTGTCGCAATCAAGTGAAGCACGGTTGGGTTGGGAGACACAAACCAATGAAGTGTTTTGCATATTGCCGATTGGAAAAGCAAAAACACTTCAGGAAAAAGGCGCCAGTTTTTATGAATGGCATATCCCCGCAGCGATGGAAAACAAACCACAAAAGGGTGAGTGTCTGTATCGATTTGTAACCAGCTTTGCAACTTCAACAGAAGAAGTTATTGAAGTAATTGCAGGATTGAAATGATGTTAAACCTGGCGCAAAGCTAAATTACCAGATCGTCATTGTGATAACATGGTTCTCACGAATCTGTTATAAATCAGGCTAATTATTTGATTTCCAATTTACCCTAATCTTGACCATATAGGTGAGAATGATCGCGAATGATCGTGATCTGACTTTTAATTTTAACAACCTTTCAGGAGACTGCAAAATGTCTAAAAAAATCGCATCTGCCGCAATTATTGCCGGCGCTGTTGCCGCAGCTGTATCAACAATTTCCCCTATAACACCTGCATTTGCCGCGAGCGAAAAATGCTATGGTGTAGCACTGGCAGGAAAAAATGACTGCAAAGCAGGTGCAGGCACAACTTGTGCTGGAACTTCTAAAGTTGATTACCAGGGCAATGCCTGGAAAAGTGTTGATAAAGGAACCTGTGCAACTATGAAATTGCCAGGCGACCGTAAAGGTTCCCTTACAGAATTAATGCGCGACGTTCCTGCATAATTCAGGTAGCAAATAGGAATTTGGAACGGTCTGAATTGGGTTAACCGGTTCAAAAGGAGCATCGAAATTCAATGCAAACTGTTTTAGCAGCAGAGTTCGACGATTACTCCTTTGAAAAAACATCGCTCCCGGCGCGCGCCGGGGTCGGTTTAAAGCCAGAGCATGTCAGTGATATACTGGAATGCGAGGCGGATATTGGTTTTTTCGAAGTGCATGCGGAAAACTATATGGGCGCAGGAGGAATGCCTCACGCTCAATTGTCCGCGATACGTGATAAATATGCGTTAAGTTTGCATGGCGTAGGCATGTCAATTGGTGGCAATACTTCGTTGAGCACTGCCCATCTGGAGCGCTTTAAAGCCATTATGGATCGTTATCAACCTGGCATGGTTTCTGAGCATCTGGCCTGGTCTACCCACGATGATATTTTTTATAATGATTTGCTTCCCGCGCCCTATACCAATGCTACATTGGAGCGGGTGTCTGATCATATTGACGAGATGCAGAACTATCTTGGTCGGCAGGTTTTGATCGAAAACCCTTCCACATATATCACCTTCGCCCAGTCTACCTGGTCGGAAGTGGATTTTATTGCTGAATTTGCCAGACGAACCGATTGTGGTTTGTTGTTTGATGTAAACAATGTTTTTGTTTCAGCCACCAATCATGGATATTCACCAAGAGACTATATTAAAGCTTTTCCACTGCATCTTGTGCAGGAAATCCATCTTGCAGGTCATGCATTAGCCGTGGATGATCAAGAACGTCCGTTGCTTATTGACGCTCACGACAGACAGGTATGCGATGATGTCTGGGCGCTTTATGAATTGACATTATCTGTTACCGGACCCTTGCCCAGTCTAATTGAATGGGATGCGGAAGTCCCTGACTGGCCGATTCTGGCTGAGGAGGCGGCACATGCGGATGAAATTCTCGGACGCAATACCAAAGCGGAAAAACTGGATGAATTATCGGCATCAAATCTGAATATTCGCAATGATGGATTTCAAGCAAATGCTGGTTGAACCCGATGACGCTGAAATTGATCCTGTGACAAACAATTTTTCTGAAATTCAGATATTTGCTGAAGCATTGCGTGATCCAGATAAAGACATTCCAGAAGGAGTTATTGGGCCTGATAAGCAACCGGCACCCAAAAGATTTTCGGTTTATCGCAATAACGTGGCTTTGAGCCTGCGTGAGGCACTGGAGCAGACATATCCGGGTGTGCGAAAAATTGTCGGCGTTGATAATTTCAATATTCTCTCAAGCGTATACTTCTCAAGGCATCCTCCATCCACACCAATGATGCATAGTTATGGGGAAATGTTTCCGGGATTCCTGAATAATTTTGAACCCCTGCAACATTCGCCATTTCTGGTAGATCTGGCCTGGGTTGAAAAATATTGGATTGATGCATACCACGCTAGTGATAAGCCAGTACTGGATGGGGCGGAGTTGGGTAAGATTGATACGGAACAACTGATACATACGCGCTTTAACCCCCATCCGGCCAGTGCTGTCATTCCATCTCACTATCAGTTACATGATCTGTTTTTGTCGCGAGATGAGGAAGGTGAATGCAACGTCAGCTATGAGAGGGCCGACTCGGCGCAGGCGGTTTTGATAACACGACCTCTTCTTGATGTTATGGTCAATAAATTGGGACCTGCAGAGACTGAGTTTTTCAATACGATTATCAATAACTCCACTTTGGGAGAATGCGTTGAAAAGGCAATGGAACTGGATGCTGATTTTGATGTATCTGCTGCTATTGCGCTGATGCTTTCAACCGGAACAATGTGCGATCTTTCAAATTCCAATCTTTCGGGGCAGTGATAAACTCAATGATTTCATCTATTCAAAATCTATATTGTGCAGTTTTTGGCTTGGTTAACCGGTTGACCGACGGCTGGTTTTTACCTCTAGGTGCAAGGTTTGTTTTTTTGGCAGTGTTCTTTTTTTATTATATCAATTCGTTTTTCACCAAAGTAGGCGATGGGTTTGCAGGATTCTTTCAGATACAGGATGGGGCTTATTATCAGATTGTTCCTGCCGCCATGGAAGCTGCAGAATATGATGCTGCAAATGTTTCGTTGTTGGCTGATCTGATGGTGTATTTTGGCACATATATGGAGTTTGTTTTGTCAATCCTTGTTGTAATAGGATTGTTAACCAGACTATCGGCTCTGGGCATGATCGGCTTCATTGCAGTGCAGACATTTGTCGATATTCAATTTCATGGAGCTGATGAAAAAACGATTGGTGCTTTGTTTGACCGCTTTCCGGATTCGGTAATTTCGGATCAAAGAATATTGTGGGTATTTGTAATGTGCGTGCTTGTGATCAAAGGTGGCGGGTATTTATCGTTGGATCATTTGTTTACCAAAAAACCTGAAGTCAGGAAAAACGGGCGACTAAATAGTCGCCCGCTGTTGTCTGTTTTTCAATAGACTTCAAGATCGGATACATGGATATTCCGATTTATTTCTTGGACTTGTTTTCTACTTTTGCGTCGATCAGTTTTGAATCTGCATTAATTGAGATTTTCTTCGGCTTCATAGCGTCTGGAATTTCACGAACCAATTCGATGTGCAAAAGTCCGTTTTCGAGAGAAGCCCCGCGGACCTCAACGTGATCTGCGAGTTGAAAACGACGTTCAAAGGCGCGACCGGCAATACCCCGGAATAATACTTCCTTGCCTTCAATTGCCTCGTCATTTTTTAATTCTCCCTTGATTGTCAGGGTGTTTTCCCGCGCTTCAATGGATAAATCGTCTTCTCCAAAACCTGCGATAGCCATAGTAATGCGGTAGGCATTTTCGCCGGTTAATTCGATGTTGTAGGGTGGATAGGTTTGAGCGGGTTCTGGCTGCGATACGTTATCCAGCATGGAAAACATACGGTCAAAACCGACAGTGGAACGGTAGAGGGGTGAAAAATCTATAGCACGCATGATAAAGTCCTCCTTTGAAGCGACATTAGCGTAGTTAGTAATATTCGTTTCCCCCGATTGGGCGGAAACAAAACGATTGCAGACCCGAATTGGCGCCTGTAAGTCCTATATGGGAACCGTCCTTTATCTATTCAAGGGACATAACTATTCTGGCAAACAAGCAAATGGTTTTTTGATCATTCAATATTGCTTGAGATGACAGTCAATTCACTTTAGGAAGTGACCAAACATATTAATGTAGTTATTGATTGATGATCCTTGCGCAAACTCCAGATAATCCGATGCCTGCCGATCCAACAGCAGGCCTGTTACCAACTCCTGATGGCGCAATAATCCGTTATGCCAGGTGGAAATCCAAATCTCATCCGGTCAAAGGAACGGTGCTGCTGCTCCATGGCAGAGCTGAATATATTGAAAAACTGTTTGAAATCGTATCTGATATGCAGGAAAGAGGTTTTGATGTAGTGACATTTGATTGGCGTGGTCAGGGT
>JAAENI010000262.1 GCA_024224595.1 Hyphomicrobiales bacterium | reverse complement strand
TCGCCTCAAATGATCGAAATATCGACCTCAATTCCAGTTCTGTTCTCAATAATTGCTCAAGTCCGACAGCCTGCTAGATGTTGTCCGGGTCAAATTGTTCAAATGTTATCTGATCTACATAATTCAAGGATCGTTTCATGCGCTCGGCATCTTTGATGGTCCAGCACAAAAGCGGTTTACCGGTGGCTCTAAATTCTTCGCAAAATTTATTCGGTAAATCATTCTGATCATAGGTAACAAAATCAACTTCGCATTCTTTTGCAATTGCCCAGTGACCGGAGTACCGTCGTTCACTCCCTTCTGCCACCAGGCCAAGTGTTAATTGCGGTGCCAATTGGCGCGCATCTTTCAATATCCAGTGGTTAAAGGACATCAGTGCAACAGGTCCTTGATAATCAACCAGACATTGAGCGACACTTTCAACAAAGCCAGCATCTTCATTTACGATTCCCTTAAGTTCCAGAATTAGGCCGGTTTTTCCGTCAATCAATTCCAGTAATTCGCTGAGTGGAGCAATATAATCACTGCTGGAACCGATAGTAATATTGCGCAGTTCGGTGCTATCTAGTTCGCGAACTTTACGTCGATCATTGCACATACGTTCAAGAGTGCGATCATGAAAAACAACAGGAACACCATCGCGTGCCAGATGCAAATCAACTTCAATACTAAAGTTCCTGATCAACGCTGCCTTGCAGGCTGATAAGGTATTTTCACAAATATTATTGTCTGAATTATGAAGACCACGATGGGCTATTGGGCGTGCGGAAAGCCAGTCATGTTTTGAGGTCATACAGGTTTGCTTTAAAAAACTTGAATCGTTGAACAGACTCATACAGATTCGGATTGTGAATGTGATCTTCACTTTGCCATAACTTTATTGCACATTGTAGGAAATATTTATTGCCAAATGCGTTTTTCAAACCCGGTGCTTACAAGGAACAAAAATATGAAAATCTTTGCAGCGTTCTCCTTGGTGTTCTCAACTGTTTTGGTCCTGTCAGCTCCTGCTCAGTCATCGGGATTCGAGGTCATCGCGCCCCATCGTGCGATTTATGAGATAACTTTAAAAGACGTATCCAAGCGTTCGGGTATCAAAAATATGAAAGGGCGAATGGTTTATGAGGTGCGCGGCAATGAGTGTGACGGGATAGCATTGCAGTATCGGTTTTTGACCCGTATCACCACTGGAAAAGCTCAATTTGTATCGGATCAGCGTACCAGCACATTTGAAAGTGCGGACGGTAAAAGTTTCAACTTTCTCACAAAATCTTTTCTGAACCAGCAGTTGGAAGAAACTGTGAAAGGCGTTGCCAAACAGACCAGCGATGGCAGCATAAATGTTGTCCTGGATAGCCCTTCCTCTCAGGAATTTGATTTTTCAAAAGCCAGGTTTTTGACATCTTATCTGGTTGAGTTGATTGAGTTGGCTAAAAAAGGCGAACACTATCTGCGTGGTGACCTGTTTGATGGTTCTGATGGTGGTGATGAAACCATTTCTACATCCAGTTTCATCTCAAATCCCAAATCGATTGCGAACAGCAAGCATCAACACTCTTCCGATATTGTCAATGATCTGAAACCATTACAGGCCTGGTCAGTTTCAATGAGTTATTTCAAAAAGGATATTGGTGCCACGGCTGAGCATCTCCCGATATTTGAATCCTCCTTCTTATTGTTTGAAAATGGTGTATCGAGCGATCTGATCATGCGTTATCCGGATTATTCACTAACCGGAAAACTCAGCAAACTGGAGATGTTTGCTGATGAGCCTTGCCAGCAGGATGGGTAATTTGATGCCGCAATTTTAACGGAGGATAAGGCAAAGGTTTCTGCAAATGGGTGGCAGCGACACTGTTATTAAACGGGCGCAGGGCTATCTGGCGCTTTTGTCAAATAACCAGATCCATTTTGGTGATACCGGGTCCGGCACGGTTTACAAGAAGAAACGGTCTAGCTGCTGGTGGCGCAGGCAGTGCCATGTTGCGCACAACAGTCAATTGATAGTTGCAGGGGAACATGAAAAAGAGGTTTTTTGATGCCTGATGGAGCCTGAAAGACACCCGATATGGGGTAGATTTTGCTTAAAACACCTGGATGGAAACCTGACCTGGGGTGATTAGCCCAAGGCATGTTTCAAACGGCTATTTATTGCGGTTTTTCCAATGCTCCGGAAACCAGAGTAATTGATATCCTGTTGGACAGTTGTGACCGGGAATATGCCGGATATGTCTATCCAACACTCGCTAGCATATCGTGGCGTTCAAGTTCTGCCAACCGGTGCAAACCTTCTTTGTAACCCAGTTCAATTGCTTCGTCGGCGCGATGAAATTCAGTTAACCCCATGTCTTTAAGCCTTGGACGAATGGTGAAATCTGGTGGATCACCGGCAAGTCTGGTTCG
>JAAENI010000261.1 GCA_024224595.1 Hyphomicrobiales bacterium | reverse complement strand
GATTATTGTGTATTCATCAGGAGTTCAAATACCCTGCAATGGGTGATTGATGGTGCTGAGCGCATGACTTTGACTGTCGATGGTTTGAAACTTTCGACTTTGGGTGCCAGAGTCAGCAAATTTTCCACTGATGGCACAATGGTAGGGAATAGTGCAACTGCTGTACCGGTTGAGAGTGCCGTCAAGGCTTACGTTGACGCTTCCAACACTTCAAATGTTATCATTCAGGGCGGCTATGATGCCGCAACGAATACGCCTGATCTGGACAGTTCGCCAATTGCCGGTATCTTAAAGGGGCATATGTATTCGGTTACGGTTGGCGGTAGTTTCTTTGCTGCTACTGTTGAGATCGGCGATCAGTTGGTGGCTAATCAGGATTCGCCCACGCTTGAAAGTCACTGGATAATCACTAACAAAAATGTGGACGCGCCATCAGTCAAGATATTGTATGAAAGTAATGGCAATACCAATGCCTTTACGGATGCGGAAAAAGCCAGCCTTGCGACAATGGAAGATAATGCCGATGTAACCGATCTGGCGAATGTTGGTTCGTCAATTTGGGGGGCACCTGCAAAAACGACTCCGATTGATGCGGACACATTTCCGTTAAATGATACGGCGGCGGCCAATGTC
>JAAENI010000260.1 GCA_024224595.1 Hyphomicrobiales bacterium | reverse complement strand
GAGCATGCGCTGGACACAATTCTGGAAAACTGGCTGAAGGAAAGGTCGCCCCCTCGGCATAAGAAATCAGACGTTCACAATTTTCTTGCCCGTTTATCTGAAAGTTCACAATCGGTTGAGAATGGAAACAACAATGACTATTGGTCTATGATTTCAGACAGGCGAATTTACACAGATCCGGTGCTCTTTGCCAACACGCTTAAACTGGTGAATGCGCAAAATGCAGGGATTGACTACCCGCCGGAACAATTTGATTCAGCTCTTGCCCTTTGGCGTAAAGAGGGCAACAAGGCGCGAACCCGAAAAGAGAAAAAATATCTGGCGCGTGCGCGGCTTTATCTGGAACAACTCAGGAATTCGCAGGCTTTTGAGGAGCTTGCGAACATCACTGAACTGGCGGATGATATGCTAGCGGCTGGACATGCCGCTGATCGCATCCAGGCCCGCATGGAACAATTGCTGACACGAACAATTGCATTGTCGCTGGCTCAAGATATTGCCGGACTGAATTCTGATAGTCTGGCCAATTAGGGAAATGGAACATCAAATGTCGACACCTGTAAAATCAAGATCAGACCGGATTGTGACCATAGACAGTCTTGCCCAAATGACCCTGCTGGATGGCTTGCTTCCGGAACAGCTGGCACTCATCGCTGAAAAAAGCAAATTGGTCCGCTTTTCGCGTGGGAAAACCATCAATATTACCGGTGCATTTTTCTGCTTCATTATTGAAGGCAATCTTGAGCTGATTTCAATGATAGATAACAATACGGCAACCGGCATTCATGCCGGTGAACTGGGCCCGGGAATGCACTTTGGTTCGGTCTGGTCCCACGAAACGCTTAAATCAACTATTATCCCCCTCGGCACTGGAAACATGGCCGTTCTGCCATCGTTTTTTATGCGCACGGTGTTTAATGACTGGCCTGAATTGATGGAAAGTTACGCGCGTCATTCGGAGCGCAAAATCAATCAACTGGTTGATGATTTGCTGATTGCAAAAGCGAAACTGGCCAACACCAATCGGGTGTTGAGCCGCATTGAAAGAGTTTCCGACATGTTGGTGCAGGGTGGTGTGGGCGGTCACGAAATTCCGCAAATTATCCAGCAGAAATTCCTGATCGACAAATTGCCATCGAGTGCCAGTGATGAAATTGATATTGAACAGGGATACCTGCAGCCGGACCTGGGCATCGACGAAGACCGCATCAGACGAATTGTCGGCGCCGGACAGACCCGGTATTTGAGAACACGGCGCATGGTATCGGGCAGCACCCGAAGGGAATTTGCGGACACACTTGATTCTCTCACCTATGAAGAATTGAAAGGAAAGATGGTTGGTGAACTGGTTCAAAAAAAGCGTTGGAAGATACCCCTACCAAGTTCTGCGGCAGCGATTGACCAGATAACAGTGGATCAATTTTCGGCACCGCAAAAAGCGCTGAATTTGATGAAAAACCGGTTCCTTCTGGAAATTTCTGCGAACAATGAAGATGCACTTAACAGTATTGATATCAAGAAGCAATTTTCTGTTTCCGGCAAAGTGCAAAATGTAACAGATAACAAAGAATACTCTAACAAACACTTGTCAATTTAATTTTTTCGTGTTTGGCTAGTATTGATTTGATAGTTGTTCGAGCTTGGGATTGAAGTGGATAATGGTGGGTATTATTCTGGGCAGAGAATATGAAGATCAATTGATCTTTTATGCGGGAAATCATACCACACACATCAATACCCGCGGTGGTAAATACCTGTTTCAGAGTGCCTATAAAACCTGTACTGGCGTGAAAATAGAT
>JAAENI010000259.1 GCA_024224595.1 Hyphomicrobiales bacterium | reverse complement strand
TTTTTTTCTTCGCCTTGTCATCAATGCCCATTGCTTCAATGGCAACTATATCCGTTTTCTGGTCAGGTTTGCCCGACGTCCATTCCACTTTGCCCGATTTGTTAGTTGGTGGTATCGACATCACATATCTGGCGTAGGATGTCTTTGTTGAGCGATCACCGCTAAAATCCAAAACGCCGACTTTACGTTTGCGGTTTGTGACCACATAGATTTGATGCAGAGTTTCTGGTTTGCCCGCCTGATCTTCTGTTGTGTCTAAAACAGTCAAGGTTCCGCGATCAGCGCAGGCGCCAAGCGCAAGAATTATCGCTAACAATGCACAGGCCTGCCTGCTGTTAGGTCTTATCTGATCTCCTGCGCGATTGCCCAGTTGTTCACCCGACATTTCCTTGGTGGAATCCTTCAATCGATGTGTTGGTATGAGTTGCATATCTTTAACAAGTCCCTTATTGGCTTGGCATAGCCATTTCGGGATACGCGGCATCTTTGCACCGGAACCACGCATCACCATCAGCAGTTCATACCTGTCAATCATACTTACACCGGAGTCGGTGATTATCAACTGGTATTTGTCATTTTGTTGAAGTACGATAAGTATCGGCGTTTCAAACAATAGATGCCGTTATCGAATCCAGATTAAAAGAGGCGGAAAATGAGTAATTACTTTTAGGCTTGTATTTACCCTGCGTAAAGTTTATTCAAATAATATACAATTAATTGCCCAGTCACAACCGCCGCATCAGGTTGGTTTCAGTTCATAGTTGCAGGAGAATGTGTGACACCTTCTTTGTCGGAATATGTTGCATAA
>JAAENI010000258.1 GCA_024224595.1 Hyphomicrobiales bacterium | reverse complement strand
TCACGCGCCCCCTCATCTGTCGGTCTGACAGGTTTAATTTTTTTTTCTGTCATCATGATCCCGCGTTATTAAAATCTCTCTATATTACCAGATTGGCAACAATCTCGTTTTCAGTAATATCCTGATAACGTAAACCCGCCTCATCCAGTTTCAGGGTTAATTCTTCAAAATTTTCCGGCGCCCCAGTTTCAATACCAATTAGTACCGAACCAAAATTTCGTGCAGATTTCTTTAAATACTCAAATCGCGCTATATCATCATCAGGCCCCAACATTAACAAAAAGTCTTTCAGGGCGCCAGGGCGTTGTGGCATCTGTAGAATGAAGTACTTTTTTAAACCTGCAAATTTTAACGCACGTTCTTTAACCTCCGGCAGACGCTCGAAGTCAAAATTGCCCCCGGAAACAACACATACGATATTGGCCCCTTTTACCTTTTGAGAGGGCAGGCGTTTTAGTGCATCAATTGAGAGTGCTCCAGCCGGTTCCAATACTACACCCTCAATATTCAGCATTTCGATCATGGTTTCACACACACCGTTTGTGGGTGCCAACACCACCTGATCTGCGCTAAAGTGTTTTAGGCGGGAAAATGTCTGCTCACCAATTTGACCTACCGCTGCGCCATCAACAAAACTGTCCATATCAGTAAGCACAACGCGCTCGCCTTTTTCCAGACTGCTATGGAAAGACGGAGCGCCATCAGGTTCGACAAACACAAAAGCCTCATCGGGCATCTGCTTGCCAAAATAAGCTGCAAGGCCAGCCGCAAGACCACCGCCACCTATTGGTAGCACCAATCGATCAATATTCACACCTTCAGGAAATTGTGCAATAATTTCAGCGGCGACACTGGCTTGTCCCAGGATTATCTGTGGATGATCAAATGGCGGTACAAACATTGCATCTCGCTGCCGGCAAAACTTGAGTGCTTCTCGGTTGCATTCATCAAAAGTATCTCCAATCAACCGGATATCAACTTGTTCCCCGCCAAATGATCTGGTTTTTTCGATCTTTTGTGCCGGTGTGGTGACCGGCATAAATATCCAACCATTCTTGCCAAAGTGACGACACGCATGAGCAAACCCCTGGGCATGATTGCCAGCTGATGCACAAACAAATTCGGCATTATCCCCTACAGCTACCGCTTCATTAAAAAATGCGTAGGCACCACGCAGTTTGTAGCTTCTCACCGGCGAGAGATCTTCACGTTTCAGCCAGATGTTGGCATTATGCAAATCACTTAAATACCGGTTGAACTGTAGTGGAGTTGCAACAATAAATTTCAACAATTGCCGATGTGTTTCATCTGCCATCTGACGAAACGATTTGGAAGACTGAATCATCTGAGCATTATTCTCCTGTGATATTCGAACTTATTTCCACAGGCACAAACTGGCAAGCGACAACTGAATAACACTCAGACAAAATGCATAATAAGTCTGGCAGGAGTTTGTCAGTTCTAAAAACTGCTTTACTGGTTTCAGCTTTCGTTTTCCAAAACTTAAATTTTCATTTTCACATTGGCAAAATGCGTCTATAAGAACGAGAAAAAGGGAGATATTTATGCTCGGACTAATGATGGATCAGCAGCTACTGGTCAACCAGATAATTGACCATGCAGCGCGCTATCACAGCGATACGCAAATTGTCTCAGTCAACACCGATGGCGGTCAATTCCGATATGATTACGGTTCCGCACATAGCAATATTTTGAAATTGGCCAGTTCACTAATCAAATTAGGCCTAAAGAAATCTGACCGTGTGGCAACGATCGCATGGAACAATCACCGGCATTTTGAAACCTATTATGCTATTTCCGGCGGTGGTATGGTGTGCCATACGCTTAACCCCCGCCTGTTTCCCGAGCAGTTGATCTACATCATTAATCATGCCGAAGACAAAGCGCTGTTTTTTGACAAAACATTTCTTCCTTTAGTTGAGGGTGTACGTAAACATTTAAAAACCGTAGAGCATTTTGTTTTGCTCGAAGATACAGATAACGCTTTAAGAGAAAGCAATCCCTGGTTGTCTTTTTATGATGAATTGCTGGCCGAAGGAGACGAAAATTATTCATGGCCCGATAATATCGAAGAGCGGGATGCATGCAGTCTTTGCTACACATCAGGCACTACTGGTAATCCTAAAGGTGTGCTGTATTCCCATCGCTCGACATTAATTCACGCGATGATGTCAGCCACACCAGATGTGATGAATTTCTCGGCTCGAGATTGTTTGCTGCCCGTTGTGCCGATGTTCCATGTCAATGCCTGGGGTACGCCTTATGCAGCTCCCATGGTGGGTGCAAAACTTGTGCTGCCAGGGCCAGGTTTGGACGGCGAAAGTCTGACCAAACTATTTTTGGCGGAGAAAGTTACAATTTCGGCTGGTGTTCCAACAATCTGGGGTGGTCTTCTGGATTATCTGGATGCCAGTAATATCAAACTTCCCGATATGCAGCGCACGATTGTCGGCGGATCAGCCTGTCCACCAGCGATGCTGGATCGCTTCCGCGATGATTACGGCATTGAGGTTTTACATGCCTGGGGAATGACTGAACTCAGCCCGCTTGGAACGGTCAATAACCTTAAAAACAAGCATCTTGAGTTATCGGCCGATGAATTGAGAGATTTACGCATCCTGCAAGGCAGACCACCTTTTGGTATTGAACTGGGTATTTTTGATGAGGATGCTAACCAGCTACCCAATGACGGTAAATCACAAGGCGACCTTTACTGCCGGGGACCGTGGGTAGTCAGTGAATATTTTGCCGGTGAAGGTGGTGATCCGCTGGTCAATGGCTGGTTTCCAACCGGTGATGTTGCGACCCTGGATGAAGACGGATTCATGTGTATTCGCGACCGCTCCAAAGACATTATCAAATCTGGAGGAGAATGGATATCTTCTGTCGATTTGGAAAATCTGGCAATGGGTCATCCTGATATCGCTGATGCCGCAGTAATTGCCGTTCTACATCCAAAATGGGATGAGCGGCCATTGTTACTGGTTGTTGGCAAGGCGGGTATTCAACTTGATGAAGCCAGTCTGCTTCAATATTATGAGGGTAAAGTAGCGAAGTGGTGGATCCCGGATGCGGTAAAAATCGTTGATGAAATACCGCGTAATGCTACCGGTAAAATTCGTAAGAACATTCTGCGTGAAGCACACGGAAATGCACTGATGTAGCTAATCGATAGGCCGTGAGTTTTCTAAACAAATAAGCCAGTATACTCTTGGAGATGCAAAATGTTTACTGCTACTATGAATTTTGGCTTGGGTGATGACATAGAAGCCCTGCAAGACTTGGCATGCAAATTTTCCCAGGAACGTATTGCACCGCTTGCTGCCGAAATTGATAAGTCAGATGAATTTCCATCTCATCTGTGGAAAGAAATGGGCGATGTCGGATTACTGGGAATTACCGTTCCAGAAGAATTTGGCGGCGTGGATATGGGGTATCTTGCCCACGCAGTAGCCCTTGAAGAAATATCGCGTGCATCCGCTTCCGTTGGTCTTTCTTATGGCGCGCACTCAAATTTGTGCGTCAATCAGATCAAACTGAACGGAAACCAGGAACAAAAGGAAAAATACCTGCCTAAACTGGTTGCGGGAGATCATGTCGGGGCTCTGGCAATGTCTGAGGCAGGTGCGGGGTCAGATGTTGTTTCGATGACTTTGCGCGCCGAAAAACGCAATGATCGTTATATTCTCAATGGCGCCAAGTTCTGGATCACCAATGGACCTGATGCGGATACACTGGTGGTCTATGCCAAAACCGATCCGCAAGCGGGCCCACGTGGCATGACTGCATTTCTGGTTGAAAAAGAATTTACGGGATTTTCGATAGCTCAAAAACTAGACAAACTGGGAATGCGCGGATCGCCGACCGGGGAACTGGTATTTGAAGATTGCGAAGTCCCTTACGAAAATGTACTGGGCGAAGAAGGCAAAGGTGTCAATGTATTAATGTCCGGGCTTGATTATGAGCGGGTCGTCCTGGCGGCGGGGCCTGTGGGTATCATGCATGCATGTCTTGATCTGGTTATGCCCTATATTCATCAACGCAAACAATTTGGTCAGCCAATTGGTGAATTTCAGCTTATGCAGGGAAAAGTCGCAGATATGTATGCTGCGATGAATTCGGCCCGCGCATATGTTTATGCCGCGGCTTCAGCTTGTGATCGCGGGCAAATTACCCGGCAGGACGCCGCTGCTTGTTGCCTTTACGCGGCTGAAAGCTCCACCCAGACAGCTTTACAAGCGATACAGGCCTTGGGTGGAGCGGGCTACCTCAATGAAAGCCCGGCCGGGCGATTGTTACGGGATGCAAAGTTGATGGAGATTGGTGCTGGCACCTCAGAGATCAGGCGTATGCTAATTGGTCGTGAGTTATTCAAAGCTACCGCCTGAGCCAGTAAAAGTTTGACAATAGGATCTGAATGAAAAAGTTCGAAACCATCCGATTCGAAATTGATACGCGAAAAGTTGCTGTCATAACACTTGATCGACCGCAGTATTCTAATGCGATTAACAGCACGATGATCGCGGAATTAACCCGGGTAACAGGCATCTTGTCAACTGAAAAGGATGTGCGTGCGTGCATCCTTCAGGGTGAAGGGGTTACATTTTGCGCAGGTGGTGATCTGACATTCATGCGCTCACAGATGGTTCTTGAACGTGAAGAAATCATTGAAGAAGCCAATAAAATTACTAATTTGCTGAGTGCGCTGGATAATCTGCCATGCCCGCTCATTGCCAAAGTCCAGGGGTCCGCCTATGGCGGCGGTATAGGGTTGTTAAGCGTGTGCGATATCATAATTGCGGTTGATGATGCAAATTTTGCGCTGAGGGAAACTTTGCTGGGCCTGGTGCCAGCAACGATCGGACCATTTTTGTTGCGCCGAATTGGCGAAGCCTGGGCCCGTCAATATTTTTTTACCGCCAAAACTTTTGATGTTGTGATCGCACAAAGGATGAATCTTGTTTCACGTATTGCCTCATCGAATGAACTGCAGGAATTTGTGGATGATGAAGTCGCCCAAATTTTGAATTGCCAACCTCAGGCCGTTACCATTGCAAAGGCCTATGCCAAAAAACTGGCTCGCGATCCATTGGCAGATTCGCGAAAATATTCAGCAGAACTTTTTGCTGACAGGCTAAAATCCAATGAAGCAAAAGAGGCTATAAAACAATTTTTGTCCAGGTCATAAATTTCACTTGAATTCTGGGTTGATAATCTCCATTTTCGAACACACAAATCACTGCTGACCAAGATCAGTACGCCCACGCCAGCAATTAGTTTGGCACACAAATATCTAAGGAAATATAATGAGCATACAAGAAGCAACAGATGCAATCCGAGCTAAAGTAGGTGACAATTCCGGACTTGGCGCAACGGTCAAATTTGATTGTGGCGATGATGGCGTCGTCTTCGTCGATGGAGCATCCAGCCCAAACTCCGTGTCGAATGACAATAACGATGCAGATTGCACTATTGATCTGGGGATTAATGTTTTATCTGACCTGATCGCAGGCGACCTTGATCCAACCGCAGCCTTCATGCAAGGCAAGCTCAAAGTCGACGGTGATATGGCTGTGGCAATGCGCCTGGGTTCAATTCTCTAAGTCTGAATCGGTTTCAATTTTATTTTGGTGCCCGGATTTAAGTTGAATCCGGGTATTTTCTATTCAACCCATATAGGCCTTGTCATCATTTTATTCACTTGAAGTTGCGCTATAGTCTATCAGGCTGTCGGACTTGAGCAATTATTGAGAACAGAACTGGAATTGAGGTCGATATTTCGATCATTTGAGGCGAATATCGGGAATATTTAGCGAAAATGAACGAAAAATTGGACCAATATCCAGTTTTGTTAACAGTGATTGTGCAAGTCCGACAGACTGCTAGAACACTGCAATGCTTGATTATGCAATGGATTGAACAGGGGAAACATAAATGGGTAATAACGGTTATGAATCCGGACGTCTGAACCTTCCTTTCGTTGGCCTTGCAACCTTTGGCAAAAAGCAGCCCTGCCTTGACTGGGATTTAATTGACGCGGATTGTGCGGTTTTGGGTGCGCCCTTTGATTTTGGTACTCAGTACCGTCCAGGCGCTCGGTTTGGCCCGAGGGCTATCCGTGAAGCTTCTACGCTGTTTTCATTTGGTCATGCCGGTGCCTATGATCACGAAGATGATGCAAGCTATTTATCTGAGTCTGTAAGCATTGTTGATATGGGTGATGCCGACATTGTCCATACAGATACGGAAAAAAGCCATGCCAATATTGAATATGGTGTTCGCAAAGCTCTAAAAGCGGGTGCAATGCCCGTCGTTTTAGGCGGTGATCATTCTATCAATATACCTTGTATTCGGGCATTCAGCCAAGAAGAACCAATTCATATTGTGCAGATTGATGCTCATCTGGATTTTGTAGATGAACGCCATGGAGTGCGCCATGGACATGGTAATCCAATGCGACGGGCAGCAGAAAGTTCACATGTGAGCGGCCTTTCACAAATCGGTATTCGCAATGTATCATCGACCGCAAAAGAGGGCTATGAAGACGCCCGCAAGTTTGGCAGTGATATTATCTCAGTTCGCCAGTTTAGAAAGCTGGGTGTTGAAGGTATGCTGGCGCGTATTCCCGAAAATGTTCGTTATTATGTAACCATTGATATTGATGGCTTTGACCCATCGATTGCACCGGGCACCGGGACGCCAAGCCACGGCGGTTTTTTGTATTATGAAATTCTGGAACTTTTGCAGGGATTGTCAAAACAAGGTAATGTGGTAGGCATGGACCTGGTGGAAGTTGCTCCCGATTATGATCACAGCGAAATAACTTCATTTCTGGCTGCGCAATTGCTGCTGAACTTTATCGGATTTATTTTTTATTATCGCTGATCAGATTTCAACTAAATGCGAATGTTGATGGACGTTTAGTTGTTGGAGAACAGGCACTCGAATTGGATTGGTAACTGGGGATATTCTGACTTAAAAAATCTAGTTGTTGTCGCAATTGGAATATTTTGAGTCGCAAAATATGAACAGAAATATTTTGAGATATTTACCAAAATACAAATCTAAGGTTGACCTTGTCGGCAAGAAATGTCTGATATAGCCAACTAGGGAGGAGCGCTGTAAATTCACTTGGTTGAACTAATAGCACCAAATAAGGGAAAGGCTCTGATTTATCAGGGTGACAAGAGGAAATATGGCATCGGGCAACACCAATGCAGACGACGCCTATGTGCGTTTTGAAAAAGTTCAAAAGAGTTATGATGGCGAAATCCTTGTTGTAAAGGACCTCAATCTCAACATCGCGAAAGGCGAATTTGTTACCATGCTTGGACCATCGGGTTCCGGCAAAACGACATGCCTGATGATGCTGGCTGGTTTTGAGCCTGCCACCAATGGTGAGATTTACATTGGCGACAGATCCATCAACCATATTCCACCCCATAAGCGCGGTATCGGCATGGTTTTCCAAAATTATGCTCTGTTCCCGCATATGAGTATCGGCGAAAATCTTTCTTTTCCGCTTGAAGTGCGAAAAATGAACAAGGCTGACTCCGAAAAGGCCGTGAAACGAGCCCTTGATATGGTTCAAATGGGAGATTTCATCAATCGGCGTCCGGCGCAGCTTTCCGGTGGGCAACAACAACGTATTGCTCTGGCCCGTGCACTGGTGTTCGAACCCGAACTGGTTCTGATGGATGAACCACTGGGAGCGCTTGATAAACAGCTGCGTGAACGCATGCAATATGAAATCAAGCATATCCATGAAAATCTTGGCGTGACTGTCGTATATGTTACCCATGATCAATCCGAAGCATTGACAATGTCAGACCGCATCGCGGTATTTAATGATGGTGTCATTCAGCAGTTATCATCGGCAGAAAACCTTTATGAGCAGCCTCAAAATGCGTTTGTCGCTCAGTTTATCGGTGAGAACAATGAGCTGAACGGGGTCGTCGAAAAAATAAAACGTAATACCTGCACAGTGCGTTTGGCTGATGGTACCAAGGTTAAAGCTGAAAAAGTAAATGTGGACAATGTAGGCGACAAAACACTTCTTTCATTACGTCCCGAACGGGTCGAAATTGACCCGCCTGAAAAAATGGATGCCCATCTTGATGGCAAGATTGAGGAGCTTATTTATTTGGGCGATCATATTCGCGTACGCATCAATGTTGCGGGTAATGACGAATTTATTGCAAAAGTCCGCAATCGTGGCGACAAGCGTGAGCTCAATGAAGGTCAGAGCATCAACATCGGTTGGGCTGCAACTGACTGTAAGGCGCTTGATGCCTAGTGTTCAAGTCTGAGTTGACAACTTGGATAGACATCTGGTGCAAATAGAAGCGGATTGATATATTTTGGCCTGTTCTTCTCAGTTAATGGCAGGCTACAAAAAGTTTAGAATTTGGCAAAGCTTTTTGGCATTTTGTTGAATTCTGATTATGCGTCGGTAATCACCGACATATTTACTAACGGGAGAATAACAATGAAACTAACCAAAATTCTTGCTTCTTCAATTTTGGGCGCTGGCCTGTTAATTGGAGCAACTTCAGCAAATGCCGGTGATATCACCGTCGTATCCTGGGGTGGAGCATATACAAAATCACAGGTGGAAGCCTATCATAAACCATGGATTGCCAAGACTGGTAACGGCATCAAATCCGAAGACTATTCTGGCGGCATTGCGGAAATCAAAGCACAGGTTGAAGCGGGTAATGTAACATGGGATATTGTTGACGTTGAACTATCAGATGCCATTCGCGCCTGCGATGATGGCCTTCTGGAAGTTATTGACGCGTCAACATTGCCAGCAGGCGCCGACGGCAAACCTGCCTCCGAAGATTTCATGAAAGGTACTCTTCATGAATGTGCGGTGGCAAACATTGTCTGGTCTACAATTTTTGCTTATGACAAGTCAAAAATTGCTAATGGCCCGACCACAATCGCTGATTTTTTCGACCTGAAAAAATATCCTGGCAAACGCGGCATGCGCAAAGGCGCCAAGCCAAATCTTGAATTTGCATTGATGGCCGACGGCGTTGCTGCAAAGGACGTGTATGATGTTTTGAGCACACCAGAAGGTGTTGATCGCGCATTTGCCAAGCTCTCTACAATCAAGAGTTCAGTGGTTTGGTGGGAAGCTGGTGCTCAGCCTCCGCAATTGCTGGCTGATGGTGAAGTTGCTATGACAACTGCTTATAATGGCCGAATCTTCAATGCTGTTGCTAAGGAAGACAAGCCATTTGAAATTGTCTGGGATGGCCAAATCTGGGACCTTGATCTTTGGGTCATTCCTAAAGGTGCAAAAAACAAGGATCTGGCAATGGACTTCCTGAAGTTTTCAACTGCTACAGAGCAACTTGCAAAACAGGCATCCTACATTTCCTACGGTCCAGCGCGCATGTCATCAGCTCCTTTGGTTGGTAAATATGACGGCAAAGACATTGATATGGGCCCGCAAATGCCGACTGCACCAAACAATCTGACCAACGCGGTACAAAACAACTTCGATTTCTGGGCTGACAATGCAGACCAGTTGAACGAACGTTTCAACGCCTGGCTGGCAAGCAACTAAATTGCCGTTGACCAAGGTCCGATAATGATTGGAGTGCGCAATCAAATTGCGCACTCCTAAATCCAGTAACGAATTTGCAAAGAACTGGTCGAACATGACTGACAGCACAAATGTAACTGACAATGGATCATCCAGCTTAGCTTCCAAAGCAGTTGATGAACGATTGGTGACATCTGATGGTGTACCGCTTAAACAAAAATTGGCGATAACCACCAGACGATTACGCTGGCGGGCATTTGTGTTAACGATACCGCTGGTTCTGTTCCTGATTTTCAGTTTTGTTGTGCCGATTGGGCAAATGCTGTTTCGTTCAGTTCACAATACGGCCGGAACAGACGTTGCACCAAATTTTGCCGCCGCAATTCAAAAATGGGATGGTGAAGGCCTCCCCTCCGAGGAAGTATTTGCCCTGTTTGCCGAGGATATCCAGGCCTCCCACAAGCGAAGGGAAATTGGTAAGACACCCGGAAAACTCGGGACACGGGTAAATTATGAATTTCCGGGCTCACTCAGCCTGATTAAATCCTCAGCGAGAAAATTCAAGAAAATCAAAGAAGGTCCCTATAAAGAAGCCATATTGGCGCTGGACAAAAGGTGGTCGAATCCTGTCCTGTGGCGCACTTTGAAACGGGTAACGAGGGATTA
The DNA here is from genome assembly GCA_024224595.1 of Hyphomicrobiales bacterium. Classification (GTDB taxonomy): domain Bacteria; phylum Pseudomonadota; class Alphaproteobacteria; order Rhizobiales; family Rhizobiaceae; genus JAAEMP01. The sequence continues at coordinate 1,764 of JAAENI010000258.1, read as the reverse complement.
TACACCCTCATTTTATTTTGCTGCCCTCGACATGAAGTATGATGCTGATGAAAACCTGGTAGCCGCCGACGATATTTACCAGATCTATGTATCGAACTTCTGGAAAACCCTCAGACTTTCCGCGATTATTACATTCTTGTGCTTCCTGCTGGCATTTCCTGTTGCTTATCTGTTGTCGACCTTGCCATTGGCTACGTCAAACCTGTTGATGATTTTAGTTCTGTTGCCGTTCTGGACATCATTACTGGTTCGAACCACCGCCTGGATTGCGATCTTGCAGTCCAAGGGTATCATAAATAATATTTTGGTATTCATCGGGATCATTTCAGATGAGAACCGTGTTCAGCTAATTTATAACCAGACCGGTACAATAATTGCTATGGTTCATATATTGCTGCCATTCATGATATTGCCACTTTATTCGGTGATGAAAACTATTCCTCCAAGCTACATGCGGGCAGCGCGTTCTATGGGTGCCACTCCGTTTACAGCGTTTCGACGCGTGTATTTTCCGCAGACCCTGCCCGGGATTGCGGCTGGTACCCTGCTCGTCTTTATTCTGGCTATCGGTTATTATATTACACCGGCTCTGGTTGGTGGTGCTGATGGGGTGTTGATTTCAAACCTTATTGCAAATCATATCCAAAAAACCCTAAACTGGAGCCTGGGAGCCGCGCTGGGAACAATCCTGCTGGTAACTGTGATGGTGCTATACTGGCTATACAATAAACTTGTTGGTATCGACAAATTGAGTTTCGGGTGATGCAAATGTTAGAATCAATGAAAAAAACCCGTTCCCTAATTTTCTTTGCGGCCTGCCTGCTGGTGATAGCGATAACGCAATCTTTCTCAGTTGTGCTAGGATTCGCATTTTTGTTTGGTACTCCGTTGTTTTTCATGAACGACCTACCCCCTTATGCAACCACACTTGAGAAAGTTTGGCAGTATACGTATCTTACCATCTGCACTTTCATATTTGTGTTTCTAATAATGCCGGTAATCATTATTCTACCATTGTCGTTCAATGTGGAACCCTACTTCTCGTTTACTCGGGGCATGATGAGTTTCGATCCAGCGGCATTTTCTACCCGCTGGTATCAGGATATTGTTTACAATGGCATGCAAAACCCGAATGCTACGGACTCCAATTGGTGGTCGGACATGTGGAATAATGCGCAATGGATCAGAGCCACACGCAATTCATTTTTCATCGCCATACTGACAACGATTTTAGCGACTGGTCTGGGGACGCTTGCAGCTCTGGGTCTTTCTAGACCGGAAATGCCCTATCGCTCGCTGATTACCAGCCTACTGATTTCGCCGATGATCGTACCTTTGGTGATTACGGCAACGGGCATGTTTTTTTTCTATTCCTCACCTTTTTCTGTTTTACCTGACTTCATGATCAATGGAATGCAGTGGATTATTGATGGTCTGGGTTTTGACTGGAAAATAACTGATTTTCACCTGACCGGTACCTTTATTGGCATTATTCTGGCGCACACGACTTTGGGAATTCCATTTGTGATCATCACGGTAACCGCGACATTGTCCGGGTTTGATCGCTCATTGATACGCGCTTCACAGAATATGGGTGCGGACGGGTGGACAACCTTTCGCCGGGTAATTATGCCGTTGATTTTACCCGGAATGATCTCGGGGGCATTATTCGCCTTTATCACCTCCCTTGATGAGGTTGTGGCTGTCATATTCCTGGCAGATGTTGATCAACGCACCATTCCACGCCAAATGTTCTCAGGAATC
>JAAENI010000257.1 GCA_024224595.1 Hyphomicrobiales bacterium | reverse complement strand
TTCTTGCCGCTGAACTGATAATGGGGGGCAGTTAACTGGGCTATCAGCCGTGGATCATTGGGTAGTTCGATATCCTCACCGCTGTCAGGATCAATTGCCTCGCGAAATTTCCACCAGGCTTCAGCTCTCAAATTGATGAAGCCAAAGTTTTTGTGTTTATCAGTAGCGCTGGATTCCCCATTGGGGACAAATTCAAATACATTCACATCATGATCATGAATCAGCTTGTCTCGCGGTGAACCACCCCAGCCTCCACCCATATCAACCACTACAGCGCAATCATTACGCCTTCTGGTGATGATCATATCAACAACCTCTTGACCTGTTGGCGTTTCAGTTCCCGGTTTTCGTATCGGTTTTTCAAACCGGTTTATATGCAGTGCAGTGACGACCGATGCATCAGCGCCACCCCTGGCAATATCACTGGACAACAACAACATTGGCTTTGGCGGTCCATTATTCTCAATATATCTTTGTACTGCCGCTCTGACCCAGGCTGACGGGATTACCTGGTAGGCATGATCCTGTCTTGCGGCCATGAAATTCCCATCCCGCAGCGCAGAGCGCATCGGTTCCGGCATAGATTCAATTTGGGCTTCATAATCACCATCCAGATACTTGTTATCTTCCATTTTGGCAGGAATAAAGGTTCGCGATTTTGGTCTTCTGGGTTTTTTCCACCCTTCCATTTTATAAGGTTCAGGGCCATCACACCAAATCGTGCGAATTTCATCACCCTCGTCTTGAAATAATGCCCATAACAGTTCGCCCGGTTTTGCCGGATATAGTTCGTGTGACGGGTCAATCCAGGGCCCAAACCATTCCAGCAGATAGTCACCCTGACCTGCCAAAGGTGGATTGGACGCCAGCAAACCTCGCACCCTTTGTCCCGGTTCTGTCGAACGATTCCAGCCGAGCACATAGATGATTTTCTTCGGTGAGATTTGTGCCGCTTCATCAAAAGCCTTCAAATCATGATCACGCCCCTGCCAGGAAAATTCGGACTTTGGGCGCTCGAGATGACCGAATTCAAATTTCTGGCCATTAGGTCCTTTCCAGGATGGCGGTTTATGGCTTACGCTCGGCAATCCACCGGCACGACAGATAACATCCATACGATCCAGTATCCCGGCCAACTCGCCAGTCTGTTGCCTGAATATCCCGACCCGCTTATGCTGGGTCAGCCCCAATCCAACAATAAGATCTGTTTTGCCGCCCCCTGCCGCGCCGCCATAGAGTAGTAAATCTGCCTGCGAAAGATAGGCCTGGGTTTGAGGACCAGGCTGAGGTATCCAGATTGGATGCTGATCATCTGTGATTTCCTGTTCAAGTGCCTCGCGATGATTTGCATCCAGTTCTTCAATAGAACGGACAAGTTTCTCAAATGCGCTCATTCAGATACCATGCCGCCATTTTCGCTTTGAACAACTTCTTCGAAGATAATCTCGCTGCCATCATCTTCATTCCTCGATTTATAACGCCGCGATATTTCGCCACCTGCATTTCCACTATTGTCAGCTTGTTCACGTGCCAGTTCTTTTTGTCCTTCGCGCACCAATGCAAACATTTTCAATGCCAGTTCATGGGCTGAAGTCTCCTGAACACTCGTTTCAATTGCACCGCCGTCAATACCAGACAGCTCTTTCTTGTCTGACAGTCCCAGATCACGTGTAATCAATGCAGAATTCAACAATTCAGCGGCAGCGCCAGCAAATTTCTGCTCAACAATCACATCTTTTATTCGCTTCGCAACCACACAAAACTCGATTTCAACTCCAAATTGTTCGAATGCTTCCTGAGATATTCCCAAAAACAAACAGAGACCACCAACCGACATAGCCCGCATCTTTGAAAATTTCTCGATCGATATTTTTCCCTGGTATGAAAACCCCTTTTCCTGCCATAGCGGATGGTCTTCAACCCATTCAAAATATTCCTGTGCTGCGGTCCACAACTCATCAGCTGCATCAAATTTAGGGTTCTGCCCAAAGGAACTTCGTGCGCTCCAAAAACGCATAGGAGTTTGACTGCTCAAGATTGGCCTCGACTTTGTTTTTGTGCGTGGAATTGGGTTAGTTGAAATTGATCCGTTCAATCTCATCGGCATAATCAGTTGCTGCCTTACACCCCTTAGGACTTATCGCATATATTCCGGTTGTTACCCGTTCAAACCAGCCGTAGTGATTGTCAGCCATCAAGCGCCGAGCATGTTCCACCTGGGATAATTTTGATACTTCAGCTGCTTTTAACGGGCCGGCTTCGATTAATATCTTAATGCAGCGCAATGCATCCTGCCTGTAGGCGGTAATCAGTCCCTGCCGGGTTGCACCGCCCTTGTTGGGGTCACCAACCAGTCGCGCAAATTCACGCAACAATCGTGCCTGTTTTGGTTTTGATTTCCGTGGTCTGTAAGGTGCGGGATCAATATGTATTTCGCTATGACCATCTTTCAGGCGAACACTGATCAGACCTAACCCCAAACGACGGCAAAGGGATTTATTCGCTTTCAATGAACCCTTGAATGCCTTGGTCTTCAACTGAGGAACAGCAACATACACATTGTCACTGAGGCTTTGCCGATCAATTCCCTGATGAAACAATGACAGGGAAAACCCGGTTTTCAGCTCCACAATAACCGGCTCTTCATCATCACGAACACCAACAACATCGGCAGAACCGATCTCGCCTTTGACTTCATAACCCTGCCCTTCAAGCAGAAGCTTGATAGGAGCATAAAGGTCAGTTTCGCGAATCCTGGCAGCCATAATTATCGCTAGCGCAATATAATTAAAAACCAGTGACCTTAAATAAGGTAACTTCAAAGTCGTCTTGCAGAATCATAAGATGAAATTTTTGCAAGCTGCGCACTCCCGCGCATTGCAGGGTTTCCAACCAATAATATCAACGCGATATCTGGGTGAGGTTTGCACGTCTTCCAGCTTTGGTCTTATCGGTAACACCCGGATTTCCAGACAGTGCTACAAGCTTCTCGACGGATCTACATTCCTCAATTAGTAACGCAATCATAGATCAATGATTTTTGTTTGTCAACACAAAAATCAATATATTGCGTATTCTATTTTGTCAGCTACTACATATGGTGTAAATATTCATATTAGGCTGTTATTTTCTGTTCCACTCCAAGTTCCTCGATCATTTCATCGCGCATCAGAAATTTTTGAGGTTTGCCGGTTACAGTCATTGGTAATTCTGGTTTGAACCGCACATAGGCAGGAACTTTGAAATGGGCGATTTGACCTTTACAGAAATCAATTATCTCCTGTTCACTCATTACCACATCTGATTTCAGGATAATCCAGGCACAAGTCACTTCGCCATATTTATCATCGGGAATACCAAACACCTGCACTTGCGAGACGGCAGGATGGGTATAAAGGAATTCTTCGATCTCCCGCGGATAGATGTTTTCACCACCGCGACAAACCATATCTTTTACCCGACCTGTAATATTGCAATATCCTTCGCCATCCAGCGTGGCCAGATCACCGGTATGCATCCAGCCCTCATCATCAATTGCTTCAGTCGTCTGCTCCTCATCCTGCCAATAGCTCTGCATAACTGAATATCCACGGGTTAATAACTCACCCTGTTCACCAATAGCTACGGTTTTACCGCTTTCATCGATGATCCTGACTTCAACATGGGGGTGAATGCGTCCAACAGACGACACCCGTTTTTCCAGTGGGTCATCAACATTGCTCTGGAAAGAAACCGGGCTGGTTTCTGTCATACCGTAGGCAATTGTCACCTGCTTCATATTCATGCGCGCCTGAACATTCTTCATCACTTCAACCGGACAGGGAGCGCCAGCCATAATGCCAGTGCGTAAATGGCTTAAATCATATTGCTCGAAATTCGGTAAATCCAATTCTGCAACAAACATCGTAGGCACCCCAAACAGCGCCGTACATTTTTCATTTGAAACCGCTTCAAGGGTTGCAACAGGTTCAAACCCTTCACCTGGCACAACCATGACAGCACCCTTGGTTACACAACCCAGTGTGCCCATGACCATTCCAAAACAGTGATAAAACGGCACCGGGATACAAAGCCGGTCTTGGCTCGAAAATTCCATTGCTGCCGTAACAAAATGGGCATTATTGACGATGTTCTTGTGAGTGAGACAGGCACCTTTTGGCATGCCGGTTGTGCCACTGGTGAATTGAATATTGATCGGATCATTTTGGTTCAGTTCAGCAGTTTTGCTATCAAGATCGGCAACGGCTATACCACGACCATTTTCCACAACTTCATCAAATGCCAGCATCCCAGCAGGGATATCCTCACCCATACAGATGATGGTTTTCAAATGTGGCAATCGCGCTGAACTAAGTGCGCCTGGGCGGGCATGTTCCAACTCAGGGGCCACAGACAATAACATCCCTGTATAATCTGATGTTTTGAATTGTCGGGCAGTGATCAAACCTTTGCAGCCCACCTTGTTGAGCGCATATTCCAGTTCAAAAAGGCGATAAGCAGGATTAATATTAACAAGGATCACACCAAGGCGGGCTGTGGCGAATTGTGCCAGCAACCATTCACTGCGATTGGGAGCCCATACACCGATGCGTTCTCCCCTGGAAAATCCCAATTCCAGCAATCCCCCGGCCAGAGCATCGACTTCACGGTCAAATTGATCATAAGTCCAGCGGATCGATTGCGCACAGAATATCGCGGCTTCTTTATCGCCAAATTCCTTAACCGTATCTTTCAACAACTGCGGGATAGTTTTTTCCAGCAATTCAGCATCATTTCGACCCATGACATGGGAAAGATTATTCACCGGTTTGATATTGTATCCTGGAGTTTGAACATTTCTAATTTGTGACAACAAACCATCCTCCCGATTCCTGCTACAACTCACAGGGCAGTTTAAGCATACTGCCAGGAAAATAGGAATGAGCCGACAAAAATCATCCTGCATAATATGGGTAATCAGACAAAATGGACATATTAAACAGTTCGGCTATGTTGATTGGCGCAATAGTTATCCCAAACCAGTCGACACCTGGCATCACAAAAAATTAAGGCCGATGAATACTCAAACACATGTCTTGATCGCCAGCGCCCTGTTTTCAAAATCCGGCACCAGCAGTACGGCGCGCAATATATCAGCTGCAGGCGGTGGATTACTTCCTGATCTGGCAATATTCTTCATGTTTTTCTGGTCAAAAGTGATCGGCACACCAGAACATACCGTATGGAATGAATGGTATTTCAATTCTAAATGGCAATTTGTGATAAATATCAGCAACTGCCTTCCGCTGTTCATCACCCTGTTACTAATTGGTTCAGCGATAGCCAGGTGGTACAAGAAAAAAGTAAGATATAGCCTTCTGCTGATTATCTTTTCTTTCGCCGCTATTATACCAAGTTGCGGAGATATTAACCCATATGATGAGTCAAAATCGTCTGCCTGCTAGGCGCGTCTCGAAGGCCGAGGGGCATCGTTCGAGAGACGCAACAACGTCAGGTGGGCGATTTTGGGGCAAATCAAAGCTGGGCAAATTTCTCACCCAGCAGGTCTTCCGACAGCGACCACAGTCGTTCGGCAGCCTCGGGGTCGATAGCGTAGGGCCAAACTACAGTCATATCGCGTTTCTTTTCCGGGCTGATTTCGGCGATTTTGCAATCGGCCAGAAAACTGCCACCGCGCCCGGCAATCTCAGGTGCGGTGCCAGCGAAACACTGAGTAGCCGCGCCAGCGGGAACAGATTTTCTTTTAACTGCACCGGTCAACATCAACGGAATAAACATCAAAAAGTCCCGAATTCTCAGGTGCTTGGTTAGGCCGGTGCCAATGACGCCCGGATGCACCGAAAAGACCTCAATGTTTCGGACCGCAAGACGCTTGTTCAATTCGACTGCAAACAGCGCATTTGCGGTCTTCGATTGCCCGTATGACTTCCACCGCTCATAGCCGCCCTTCTTCATGTCGATGTCATCGAACATGACGTCTGACATCTGATGGGCAGAGGATGAAAGTATGACGACCCGCCCGCCGTCAGCGAGCGACGGCGCGATCAGGCATGTCATCAGAAAATGGCCCAGATGATTGGTGCCAAACTGCATCTCAAACCCATCTTCGGTCGTTGCCTCCGCACAGGCCATAATTCCAGCATTGTTGATCAACAGGTCAATCTTGCGGTCACCGGAATTGATACGCTCCGCAAACGCGCGGACAGATTTAGCAGAGCCCAGTTCAAGCGCCTCAACCGAAATCGTTTTGCCCGCAGATGCTTTGATCTGATCAACCGTCGCTTGGCCCTTGGCCTCGGTGCGCGCTGTGATCGTCACCTCAGCACCCTTGGCCGCCATCGCCCGCGCAGTTTCTGCGCCCAGCCCAGATGTCCCGCCAGTAATCAGAACCGATGTGCCGGACAGGTCGATCCCATCCAGAACTTCATCAGCCGTCGTTTTCGCTCCAAATGCACTGCGGTCCACCATTTTTTGATTTCCTGTCTTAGTATTCTAAAGAGCCTATATGGTTTCTTAGCCAATATCTCATAGCCAAGCTTAACACTAAATCAAATATCAACTTAAGAGACAAGCACCGAATAACATCTCACACGGGTTCGACGGATTGGCGCAGCGAAGTTCCCACTTCAACTCGCGCCACCGTCGGTGTATGAATCGACTTATTGTTTGGCTTTGTTCGCCTCACAATGGGTGCTGACAGGCCTACGCGTTTCACCCGCATTTAAGAAACAGGGCATTCAGTTGAAGTTCTGCCAGGTTGGCAGTCGACAGCTTATGGCATTTTTGCCCTTTGGCCGGCAAACTCAACAACCAATTATTTAGGGAAGTCGTTTCTTGATTTTGTTGAAACCATCGCCAAAACTGATCCTGTCGCTGATCTCCGGATTCCGCGGCAAGTTCAATGACAGCGACTCGAAATAGTCCTGTAAGTGTCGAACACTAATCTACAACTTCTTTCCTGTTACTATCCAAATAAACCCTCAACTTAATCAGCTCTGCCACCAGAGGTGCCACATGTCCCGGTGGCAATTGCTCAGCCAATTCTTCCATGCCGGGGATAAGGTCGGCGATAGTGCGATCCCGCAATTGCCTTCCCTTGTCAGTCAGCCATATGCATTTACTTCGCCCATCTTTTTCATTCGCTCGCATCTCAACAAGGCGATGATGCTCAAGACCTGAAAGTGTGTGGGTCATCGTTGTTTTTGCCACCTGAAAAGCCCTTGAAATCTCAAGTGGCGTGCGTCCATCGCCCAATCGAACTAGATGGTTCAACACGCCAAAATGTGAAGTCGACAGACCCTTTGGCAGTTGTGCATCCATCAATGCACGACTGAGTTGTGAAATAATTCCAATTTCGTTGAAAAGAGTAAAATACAGACCTGTTGTCTTTGAATCCACAAATCATGCCTTTGTTATTTTTGCATCAAGCGGCCATCTTGGACTGGGAGCAACATCTTGTGCATATCCCAACCGCCCCAACATTTGAACAGTTTCCCCTTCAGCGTCCAGCATTTTATGAATTTTGTCATAGTGCGAATTCATTTCTTCGTACTCCTGCAGGGCCTGACTGATCGGATGAAGGCCAACCCCCAGCGCAGTAGTGGCAAGGTTGACACGCAACCAGTCACGCCCGGCATTCAGTTGGTCAATTCGCGCGTTTGTAGTTGTTTTAAGCCAGATATAACCCATTGCGGTATCCACATTTTCCATCACCGCACCTATACCCTGCTGGTAAGCCGATGAATTGACATCTAACGCCACATCCCGGGAAAACAAACCCAACAAAGCAAGACTGCCAAACAGGGGGCCACTGAAATCTATACCATCCGGATTTGCATTAATTTCTGATTTGCCAATCCTAAACAGATCGACACTTTCTTTATAAGTACGCGGTGTTTCAATCTCAATCGCCATCGCTTCATGGGTCAAAAGACGCATTTCATCAACCTGTTTGGCCACGTTCGAAGTACCGACTCTTACCCCGTCTTGAACCACTTCTTCCAGTTCTTTCAATACATTATCAGGGATCGCCCTTGTAAGATCGAAAGGTTCCTTCAATGACCTGCGGTTGAGGACATGAGCAAACAGCGGATCCTTTTTAACATTTGCATCCCGGATCATGGTTATATCTGCAACCGGTCGATTATCCAGCTTCGCGGCGTCAAATCCATCAGGAAAAGGCTCTACATTTAGTCGATATCCGTCTTCGGCTGCGGCCATGCGTAACAGTTCAAGAAAACAACCCAGCCCGATAGTGATTTGCCTGTTAAAGGGGTCTGTATGCGGTAACAGTCGATTGGTATCGACATACAAGATAATCTTGTCTTTCTGTGACAGATCAACCTGCCAGGGTTGCCGGTTATGCGGATTAGGCGAGAGAATCGCATATGAGAGGGCTTTCCTTCTCGGCTCTTGATACTGGCCTGCCAGTTGCCATGGAGCCAGTGCTTTGGTTGGTGTTCTGGTTGACAAAAATACCCCCGTGCCCGCTGCTGCGGCCAAAATACTGCCACCACCAATAATTCCCAAAACCTTGCGACGATCATATGCCATGCGTTCTCCATTTTATTGATTTAATACGATATCGTACTAATATAGTCCGATATCGTATTAAATCAAGTGTTCATTATCAATGAATCTTGATCGCTGAAGTAGACCTGCTTGATAGCCTGCGATGAATAATCGTAAGCATAATGGTCGAAGTGATTCATCATTGGACAAATACGGGTTTTCGATGCCAAGAAATGTAGAAATCAAGGCGAAAGTTGATAATTTACAAGCTGTGTTGGAAAAAGCACGATTGCTGTCAGAAAACCAACCAGTACTGATCAAACAAAAAGATGTGTTCTTTCATAGCACCAACGGCAGGCTTAAATTGAGATTCTTGTCACCAGAACATGGCGAATTGATATTTTATAACCGTGGCGATATCGCCGGACCAAAAACAAGTTCCTATCAGATAACGAAAACCGATCAGCCCGCAAAACTACGCAAGACTCTCGCATTGGCCTATGGTGAAAAAACTATTGTTAAAAAAAACCGAACCCTTATCATGGTCGGTCGAACAAGAATTCATCTGGACGATGTAAAAAACCTCGGTACATATGTCGAACTCGAAGTGGTACTGAGTGATGAAGAAACTTCTTCTTCGGGTGAAAAGGAAGCCCGTGATTTGATGATCAAATTGGGCATTCCAGAAAATACACTGATAGAAATCGCATACGCGGATTTGTTAGAACAGGTTAGATAATGATTGAAATTCTGCTTCCCTATATCGCCTATTCGGCCGCACTGTTTATTGCCGCCGCTATTCCAGGCCCCGGCATTGCAGCCGTAGTCGGACGCGCCTTGGGTACTGATACACGTGCAACCATGCCCTTTATAGCCGGACTGGCATTGGGTGACATTACCTATCTCACTGTTGCGATCCTGGGGTTGAGTATTATCGCAAAAACGTTTGCAAGCATATTTTTCATCATCAAAATTACTGGAGGGCTTTATCTTTTGTTTATTGCCTGGACGTTCTGGAATGAAAAAATTAATGCACGGGAAATACAGGCAAAAAGCAGACAAACATTTTTGATGACCGTTTTGGGTGGATTTAGTGTGACGATGGGAAATCCAAAAACCATCATCTTTTACATGGCCATGGTCCCCAACGTTATTGATCTTACGGCAGTTACATTCCTCAGTTGGTTTTTCCTGAGCTTTATTACAATAGTCATTCTATTTCTTGCGCTCACCCCATATGTTTTGCTCACGACCCAAGCCAAAAACCTATTGTCTACACCTCGCGCTCTAAAATCTGTAAACAGAATTGCCAGTACAATTATTGCGGCGGCGGGTGTTTTCATTCTTGGTGAAGCTGCGTGGACTGCGCGTTCGTCATAGGAGATACGTGGATAAAAGTGTCCCCAAACAGGAATAGCCAATAAAAAATATGGAGATGACATGCATATAGTTACCGCAGAACAAGTCGCGTCTACATTAAGCTGGGAGCAAACCGTAGAGATATTGAAACAAACCATGATTGAAGTATCAAAGGGCCGCATCCTCGCACCCTTACGCTCGATGATGCCGGTCAGTGACAATAATCTGATGGGCATTATGCCCGGCTCAATGGAAAATCCTCCTGTCCACGGCATCAAACTTCTCTCTCTCTATCCAGACAACCCGAAGAAAGGACTTTCCAGTCACCAGGGGTTAATGGTGATATTTGACAGTCAGACAGGCACCCCTGTCGCTGGTCTTGAAGCCGGTGCTTTGACTGCATTGCGTACACCTGGCGCAACCGTTCTTGCAACGAACCATCTCGCACGCAAAGATGCAAAAATACATACAATTATTGGTGGTGGCGAACAGGCTGAGAGGCATCTGGAAGCCTTTCTGGCCTGCGGAAATGCAAAGCAAATTCGTCTTTGGGCAAGAAGACCGGAGGCAGCAAAAGCACTTCTGGAAAAAATCAAGGCACCGGCTCATGTTAGCGTCATAGACGACATCGAGGAAGCTGTTGGCGGAGCCGATATTGTCACCTGTGTAACTGCATCACCTACCGCAGTAATAAAAGGTGCATGGCTTGAACCAGGGCAACATATCAACCTGGTCGGCTCCAGTGTGCGCAAGTACCGCGAAATCGACAGCGAAGGTGTTGCCCTGTTACGTTACTTTGTCGATTATCGCGCAAGTACAAACGCCCAGGCAGGTGAATATCTTGATGAACTTGATGCCGGTAATATCACCAGGGACTATATTGTTGGTGAGATTGGTGAAGTTTTAAACGATGACATCAAAGGGCGTACCGATGACATACAGATCACCGCCTATAAATCACTTGGCGTCGCAGCTCAGGATCTAAGCGTATCCTGGGCAATATTACAAAAACTCGGTTTAGTAGATTCAGAATAAAGCACTTTTGCATAAATCATTGTCGTGTAAAATTCCGGTTGAATCCGATTTTGATATTATACCAAATTGCAGAGATATTGACTCATATGACCAGTATCCTGTGGGTTTTGACTAGGCGCGTTTTGCGACCTGGTACTGGTACCACGAGCGAAGCGCAACAACGTCCAAAACCCTCAGGATACTGGCCTGCGGTGACCCAAAATTGCCCACCTGACGTTGTTGCGTCTCTCGAACGATGCCCCGCATCGGCCTTCGAGACGCGCCTAGCAGGCAGACGATTTTGGGTCATCATATGGGTTAATATCTCCGCAACTTGGTATTATTCCAGCAATCTGAAGCGCTGAATTTTCCCGGATTCATTGCGTGGCAATTCGTC
>JAAENI010000256.1 GCA_024224595.1 Hyphomicrobiales bacterium | reverse complement strand
TTGGTAATCACGACGAGATCAGCGCTGGCTATCGGGACAGGAATCATCATCAGATTGGGGTACTGTTGTTCAATTCCAGCAATTCTGTCGTCAATGCCGTCAATCTTGCCAGTATCTGCAAAATCTAGAGCACGACCCATGGGAAATTTCTTAAATTCCACTGTGACTCCGCATCGCAAGTACGCTTCCTGTAAAACCTTTTTGGATACCATGTCTACAAGGTATGTGGAAAATTCATCAACACCAATAACAATTTTTTCCTGTGCATCAAGAGACGGAATGCCGGTGTAAGTGGCAAAACGGCGGGTGCTGTCAACCTCGGTCCAGTCCTCTTCAAACCCCTCCATTTTATACCGGTAGCGATTCTTCTCCGAGGCATGGTAGTTGAGGGCAGCGAACTCGAAGGAAAATACACGGTCTAAGGGTCTGCCAGGCAGGAAAAAATCAGTGTATTTCTCCAGCACAATCTCTTTGTCAGTATAGGAGACGAATTTGAACGGCCCTGAACCGACAGGTTTCAGGTTTGCCGGGTGTGTCCTGATATCCTGCCCGTCTCCATACACATGTTTGGGCAAAATGGGGGTCATGGGCGATGCCAGGGCAATCATCAGCGCCGGATGCGGTTTTTTGAGCCGTATCACCGCTGTCAGCGGATCAGTCATTTGCGCCTCACTGTTGGCTGTAATTGCCATAAGGCAGCATAAGCTCACAATAAATGTTTTCAATTGCTTGTTCATTTGATACTCTCCTTTCTCAAGTTTAAAAATGGTTGTCATGTTCCAAATACAGCATACGTTGAGTAATCTCACAAATCAAACTTTGACCCCGAATCTTTTA
>JAAENI010000255.1 GCA_024224595.1 Hyphomicrobiales bacterium | reverse complement strand
TTTGCTCCCTGCAATCGCAGCAACTTGTCGGAATTCCGCAGTTTTAACTACTGTGACAGCGACTAAACCCTTAAACCCTATGAATTGACTCATGGCGAAAGTTCCCTATTGTTTCGACGGTTCTGGTGCAATTTCAGTGTCACTGAGATATTCGGTATAGTCAAATCGATCTACGATTCAACAGCCCCTACATTTTCCACTCTGAATGGGTATGCCAGCAAGCCCGAAACGTATTTGGATACCAATATTTATGAAACCCGTTACATTATCGGTAGAAAGCGCCAATAAACCAGAACGTCTGAGCCTAGCCATATTTCTGGTGATTTTGGCGGTTTTTTTGTTCGATACACAGGGCGCAATTATTAAATATATGGGCAATAGTTACCCGATCCAGCAAATCGCTGTAATCCGTAACCTGTTTGGCCTGATACCCAGTATCATCCTGTTACTCCTGTCGAGAGACTGGCATCGGTCGGGGCGCTCCCTGAGTGTTCCGCAGTGGAAGTTGGCATTGGGGAGAGGCTTGGTTTTAACATTTGCCCAGTTTTGTCTTTATACTTCATTTGTTAAGCTGGAATTTGCGACAGCCTCAACTTTGGTATTTGCCGGTCCATTGTTTATTACTACACTTTCCATCCCTGTTCTGGGTCATCGGGTAACAATATGGCAATGGGTTGCAGTGTTTGTGGGCTTTGCTGGAATTTTGATGATCGTACAACCGGGAAGGGATATTTTTACACCCTGGAGTTTTTTACCTATCGCCGCAGCACTGGGTTATGGTTTGGCCATTATCATGGTTCGTCTTGTTGATGATGGTGTTCCCAGTGCAACCATCTCGCTTTATTCATCATTCGGCGCTCTTGTCAGTTCGACGGCATTGATGGCGGCAACCAGCGGGTTTCTTGCAATAGAAACCCTGGAAGATGGTCTTTGGCTGATGAGTGCGGGGATTGTCGGCGGCATGGCCGTGTTGGTACTGATCATGGCCTATCGATTGACAATGCCAAGCAAAGTTTCTCCTTTTGAGTATTTCGGCATCCCGTTTTCATTCACCATCGGCTGGTTTGTTTTTGGTGAAGCGCCGTTCGAAAAACTGTTTCCAGGCGCGCTGTTTATTGTTGCTGCGGGATTGTTGATTGTATGGCGTGAACGCAGTGGGAAAATTCGTATTGGCTAGACAGTATCTTTTCTTCACTGAATTACTATTGTGTGACAACACGAATACGAAATTCATTTCCTGGTGCAGCTTTGACCTTGTTCCAGGGTCCATATTCAGCCATCGCCTCAGGGTCACGAGGCAGTCCCAGATCAACAGTTATGCGATCATCATGGTTGGGTGCGCGCCAAAGCTGGAAAATACGTCCGGTAACACGCCAGCGAATTTTGGCACGCAAACGCAATATTGTGTATTCGCCCTCATCGCGCCCTCTTGGCGTGTTCCAGCGGGTCGTTAATGTCCAGTCCTTGTAGGATGAACGCATTGTATAACGAAAGATCCTGTCCAAATAGTCATGATTGACTTTTTCCGGCAGACGCCATTCGATCAGAACAGTGGGTTCTTTGCCTTGGATATATGGATTACCGTCGGTTAATTCCTGATAAACAAACCAACCACCTACGCCTAACCCTGCAAGCACCATAAAGCCAAAACCGAAACCCATGATCACAGACCTGCTTGATCGGGAAATCATGAGCCAGGCAATCCATGCGCCTAATATTCCACCTGCCAGTGCTCCGAAAGGTGCAATACCGGCGGCACCCATCGCTAAAGCGCCTTCCATATTACTGGCGCCAAACAAATTGGCGATCAGAATAACACCAAGAAATGTGATGATTCCAGCCAGTGCGCCTGTGATGGCAACAATCTGAAGAAAGAGAAGAATACGGGCAATGAATAACATGGGGGAAATTAACACAAACGATGAGTCTTTTGAAGTTCGGCCTTTGTTAATTTCAGCCAGCAGAAACGGCCATGAAACACTCGCGACCCATCACTGAGAGCGGCAAAGCCCGGTTCTTGGGCGTTCAAAATCGCCATCATCATAATTTATGCTTAGAGCAGATCCACCCAGTTGTTGTGTGGTGCCCTTATACCATTGCCCGGAATTCTGAAAATTACATTCCACTCGTGAACCAACCCCTTGATGCTTCACTGGAGATGTTAGCTGCCATTCAATCACAACGAGAGGTCAAATGTAGTCAAGCCGCACCACGAAGAACAGGGCAAACAGGCCATATGTTTTGAGATACTCATCATAATTTGACCCAAAATTGCTTAACTAAAGCTATTGGTTCATAATTACATTAAGGAAATCATTAGTACGGGAAGAATGTCAGATTTAGACGACGAGCTGATTGAATTAGCAAAGAGAATAATTGCGCAACGATACAAAACTGGCTGGCATACTGTCGGAGCGGCATTGCGTTTGCAAAATGGGAAAATTACAACTGGCGTTCATCTTGATGCAAATGTTGGTAGAATAGCCGTGTGTGCTGAAGCAATTGCTCTTGGCCAAGCTATTACACAATATGGTTCTTCCGACATCGAGACTATTGTTGCAGTTCGTCATTCAATGGACGGTGAAATTAGTATTGTATCACCATGCGGCATGTGTCGCGAGATGATCTCAGATTATGCTTCAAATGCAAAGGTGATTATACCTGACGAAGTAAACAGTTATCGTAAATACAAAATTGATGAACTGCTCCCTTCAAAATACAAACGCAATGAATAGCTAATTGAGTTTGTCAGAACGGCCCATTGGCTCTGACTCCTGGCGGTCAGCCAATGGTCTGACCCGCCTTCACTTGCATCTGAATCACCCAAGTGAGACATTTCTATCTGGGTTTGACATACGCTCATCCCGGTTGCAAAATCTGTTGGTAGCGGTAAAGGGATATTGGCTAATTTCAGAAAGTATAAATATATGACAATTCGATTTGCAATTTTAGGCGCCGGTCGTATCGGTCTGGTTCATGCTCAGGCAATCGCTTCGAATCCAAAAGCACAGCTTGTCGCTGTGGCTGACCCGTTTGAAGAATCTGCTAAAAATCTCATTGCGACTTACGGCGGTGAAATTCGCAGCATACCGCAAATTTCCGAGTCAGAGGATATTGATGCAGTGCTGATTTGCACGCCGACAAACACCCATGCCAATCTTATCGAAAATTTTGCCCGCGCCGGCAAAGCAATGTTTTGTGAAAAGCCAATCGATTTGAGCTTGGAAAGGGTCAAGTCCTGTCTTAAAGTTGTGGAAGAAAACTTGGCAAAACTGATGGTCGGATTTAACCGGCGTTTTGACCCGCATTTCATTGCACTGAAGGAGACAATTGATGCGGGAACCATTGGCGATGTCGAAATGGTGAATATTGTGTCACGCGATCCGGGACCGCCGCCTTATGAATATATCAAAGTGTCGGGTGGGATATTTAAAGATATGACCATTCACGATTTTGACATGGCACGTTTTCTTCTTGTTGAAGAAATTGAAACGGTTTTTGCAAGTGCTTCAGTTTTGGTTGATCCAAAGATCGGGGAATTTTCAGATTTTGACAGTGCTAATATTATTCTGACCACTGCCAGTGGAAAACAATGCTCAATTTCAAACTCGCGCCGCGCAACCTACGGCTATGACCAGCGCATTGAAGTGCTGGGTTCAATGGGTATGGCAAGCGCTGAAAACCAGCGCCCGGTTGCCATTGAAGTCGCGACATCGCAAGGATTTTTACGCCCTCCCCTGCATGACTTTTTCATGACACGTTATACGCAGGCTTATGGCGCTGAAATATCTTCGTTTATTGAGATGTTGGCAGACAATACAAAGGGTTCACCCAGTGGTGAAGACGGGCTCATTGCATTGGCTATTGCGCAAGCCGCTCAAATTTCTGTTGAAACCGGCAGATCGGTCAAATTGGCAGATGTAATTTGAGGCAGTGAAAGAACATTCAAATTCCAGAGGGGGGAGAGGGGGAATTGTGCCCCAGATCAGAAATATCGGGGTTGACGATATCTTCCTCCTCACTACTTTCAACCACGCTACCAATTTGCTCGAGATCGTTTCTGGTCCACCAGTACGAAAATCCCTGCGAACGCAACCAGGGTTCAATGCGAGTGAGATCATTCCACTCTCTGCCTGAACCGCGTGCGGAATTGATTCTCGCCAATTGCCCGTCCACGTAAACCAGAATGCCCCAGGCAAACGGATGTTTGTCCTGATCGCCAAAACCACCACCCTGTTGCTGGCGGTGAACGCGATAGACAACCGGGAATTCTCCCAGCCTTAGCGCTTCACGCAAAAATGGTAAATCTGCCTGGGTAACAGTCATCGTCACTCCAAGAGCTACATCTTGATCCATAGTGTTGACTTTTCTTTCCAATATCCTTACATCATGAAGCATATTGTTGTTTAATTAGTCAAGTGATTTGGCAATTATCAAAAGGATGTCTTAAAATGACTACGAAAAGAAAAACAAAAATTACACCTGCTCCAAAAGGCTATCACACCGCGACTCCAGTACTTGTTGTACAAAATGCTGCTGCCGCAATCGATTATTATGTTGCAGCCTTCGGAGCCAAAGAACTTTCACGCAGTTATGCCGCTGATAACAGCACCATACTATTGGCTACGCTGAAAATTGGTAACTCTATTGTTCACCTGAACGACGAACTACCATCATTTGGTATTCTCTCACCGACTTCACTGGGTGGCAGTGCCAATGCGGTTCACCTGTATTTGGCAAAAATTGACGAAGTATGGCAAAATACTATTGAGGCTGGTGCAACTGTTGTAATGCCGCTTGAAGATACATTTTGGGGCGAACGACGTGGTAAGATTATTGATCCCTTCGGTCATGTATGGGTATTGAGTATCCAGACTGAAATCCTGAACAGCGAAGAGATCAAAAGACGCTCTGATGCTTTTTATGGGACCAGCGAAGTCACACCGTTACCAACCCAGGAAGAAAACCTGGTGGCTGTGGAAGATTTGCCGGTGATCGACATCGAGCAAGGTCTCATAGCAACAGCAAATTCGGAAGTTGTTATTTCTTCATAATTGTTTAACTTGCCTGACAGGCCGTTTCCTCGCCATCCCACAATACAATACAGGACCATATCATGAACAATGAATCTCTTCAGGTCAGACGTGACAATGCAATTCCGAGAGGCATTGCAACAGCAACCAATATATTTGCTGATCGTGCAGAAAACTCCGAATTGTGGGATGTCGAGGGGCGGCGTTATATCGATTTTGCAGGCGGAATCGCTGTATTAAATACCGGTCATCGCCATCCCACTGTGATGAATCGCGTTGCAGAGCAGATGGAGCGTTTCACCCATACTGCCTATCAAATCGTTCCTTATGAAGCCTATGTTGAGCTTGCCGAGAAGCTGAACAATTTGGCACCCGGTCCTACTCCAAAAAAGACAGCTTTGTTGACAACAGGTGCTGAAGCAGTTGAAAACGCTATCAAAATTGCTCGTGCTCATACCGGGCGTTCTGGCGTAATTGCTTTTCAGGGCGGGTTTCATGGCCGCACTTTATTGACGATGGGACTAACCGGGAAAGTAGCCCCCTATAAACTTGGTTTTGGTCCGTTTCCTTCCGATATCTACCATATACCCTATCCGATGGAAAATCATGGTGTGAGCGAGGCGGACTCACTGCAAGCACTTGAAAACTTGTTCAAATCGGATATTGAAGCAACGCGAGTTGCTGCAATTATCATCGAACCGGTACAGGGTGAAGGTGGATTTTATATTGCTTCACCAAAATTTCTGCAGGCACTGCGAGCGATCTGTGACACTCACGGCATCCTGTTGATTGCTGACGAAATTCAAACCGGATTTGCCCGCACCGGGCGTACCTTTGCGATCGAACATTCAGGCATTGAACCGGATATGATTACTATTGCCAAGAGTCTTGCGGGCGGGTTCCCGCTGTCCGGCGTCATTGGCAAAGCGGATATCATGGATGCGCCGGCACCGGGCGGATTGGGAGGCACTTATGGCGGCAGTCCAATTGGATGTGCAGCAGCACTTGGCGTGCTGGAGGTGATCGCATCTGAAGGGCTGAATGAAAAATCCGTTGCTCTTGGAAAATATGCGAACGAACGCCTTACCGAATTTGCCAATCATGCTGAAGTTCCCAATATCAGCGCTATCAGAAACCTTGGTGGAATGATCGCATTTGAATTGATGAGCAGCAGCAATCCGGATGAACCGGATGCAGCGATGACTAAATTACTCTGTGCCACGGCACTGGAGCATGGGCTCATCTTGTTATCTTGTGGTGTCTACGGCAACACCATCCGAATCCTGGTGCCACTAACCGCATCATCACAAATTGTAGAGGAAGGTTTTGATTTGTTGAAGGCCTCGTTGATTCAATGTGCAAACATGGCTGTGGCTGCCTGAGAGGCTGTTCAAGAATACACAGCAGTCCCCAATAATCATTTAGTCGACGCAGCCGAATTACAGTTCCACCGGAGATCAAATGAAGCCTTTTAATATCGCCGGCATACAAATGTATGTTTCTGCCACCCATGACAACCTGAGCGCAATGAAACATCGCATTGATCTTGCGTTGTTAAAATTTCCCTGGCTTGACATGATCATGTTCAGCGAATTGTCTCCATTTGGCCCTCTGATCAGCCAACACCCGGATTCACTTGATAATGCGATCAGCGAATTTCAGGAAATCGCTGCAAGAAGGAACATCTGGCTGATACCAGGTTCCATGTTTGATAAACGCAGTAATGGCACTTTCAATCATTCGATCGTTATCAATCCCAAGGGAGAAATTGTTGGGCGTTATGACAAAATGTTTCCGTTTACGCCTTATGAATCCAGTGTAACAGGTGGCAGTGAATTTCTAACATTTGACGTGCCGGAAATAGGCCGCTTTGGTCTGTCAATTTGTTATGATATCTGGTTTCCGGAAACAACACGTACGCTAGCTGCGATGGGTATGGATGTGTTATTGCATCCCGTATTAACTGGCACAACTGATCGTGATGTTGAACTGTCAATTGCCCGGACAACAGCAGCTCAATTCCAATGCTATGTCTTTGATATTAACGGACTGGGTGCAGGTGGCATAGGACGTTCGTGTGTTATTGGGCCCGGGGGCACCCAGCTTTACGAAGCGCGTGCAAGTGATGAAATAATCCCTATAGAAATCGATCTGGATGTTGTCGCGCGGCAGCGCGCCGTTGGGCAAAACGGATTGGGTCAGGTGCTAAAAAGTTTCAGGGATCGCAATGTCAAATTTTCCGTATATGATGAAAATGAATTCGAGCATGAGTATTTAGACAGTCTGGGACCTCTGGCAATGCCCAAACGTTCAACACAGGTTGACAAAGATGATGTTGATCTTTCAAACTCTGAGAATTGAAATTAAAAAAGTAGACTGTAGTTTCAGTTTATTGTTGATATGACATTGCTAATATTCAAAGGGTTCCTGTGACTAATTCTGATAAACGAATTCAAACACGCAAGTCTCTCAGCCATTATTATAACGCATCACAATATCGTATCGACACCTGGAACAGGCTCAAAAATACAGCGCGGCATTTAGCTGCGGGAAGCAAGAATTCGGAGCAACACCGAAAGCATGTACGCGAGCTGTTTTCATATCTTTCGCCGGTTGAAATCTATTGGGCTTTTCCCGGTCCAATAATATTTCAACAACTTACCCGGCACGAAGAACTTGAAGAATATGAAATTCTTTCAAGGAAAATAACGCGTATTGCTGCTGCCTTATTGAGTGGAGAATATCGACGCAAACATATTGTTCTCGATTCCAAGATTGAAATGGAAGCTGATCGTGACCGCGCAGCAGAAAGAGGTGCAAATAGTGAATTTGAACATGCACGTAAACGCCCAAATTTTGAAGTTTTAGTTGTCGATGGCATTTCAACGGCGCAAATGGATAACCAGCGCACCAGTCTTGCGGCGATGCGACGAGATGAGGACAGGTTCACTTACTCACCAGTATTTGTTACGAGTTTCAATGATGCGCTTATCGCCATTTCGTTCAACCATAGCATCCAGTCAGTTATCATTCGATTTGATTTTGATTTATATGCCGAAAACGAATTACCTGTGTTGAATAAATATTTGCGACAGACCAGCCATGAAAATATGGAAGAAGCAAACAGCAGCGACTACGGCATCATTCTGGCTGACGTGATTTCAAAAGTTCGCCCAGAACTGGACCTGTTTATGGTGACAGATCAATCTGTTGAAGAAATCGCCGGTAAAGTGGGCAACAGCTGTCGACGCGTGTTTTATAACAGTGAAGACTATCTTGAACTGCATCTCAATATTTTACGCGGCGTGGAATCGCGCTTTAAAACACCATTCTTTACTGCGCTAAAAGATTATTCATCCAAACCAACCGGTATATTTCATGCCTTGCCGATTTCCCGCGGCAAATCGATTATCAAATCTCACTGGATTCAGGATATGGGTGAGTTTTACGGCATCAATATTTTCCTGGCTGAGACTTCTTCCACTTCTGGCGGCCTTGATTCTCTACTCGAACCGCAAGGGCCAATCAAAGAAGCCCAGGATCTGACTGCCCGGGCTTTTGGATCAAAGCAGACTTTTTTTGCAACGAACGGAACGTCAACCTGTAACAAGATTGTCGTTCAGGCGCTGGTACGGCCCAATGATATTATCCTGGTTGATCGTGATTGCCACAAGTCGCACCATTACGGCATAGTGCTTGCCGGTGCCAATGTTGTTTATCTGGATTCATATCCGCTCAACAGATATTCGATGTACGGTGCCGTTCCACTTCGCCTGATAAAAGAAAAGCTGCTGCTTCTGAAAGCCGAAAGCAAACTTGACCGGGTTAAAATGCTGCTTTTGACCAATTGCACGTTTGACGGTGTAATTTACAATGTGCAACGCGTCATGGAAGAGTGTCTGGCAATCAAACCCGACCTTGTCTTCCTGTGGGATGAAGCTTGGTTTGGGTTTGCCCGTTTTGATCCCACCTATCGCCAGCGAACAGCCATGTATTCTGCGAATCATTTGCGGGAACGTTTTAAGTCGGAAGAATATCGACAGGAATATGAAAATTATTGCACGGCAATGCTGGATGTCGATTCGGATAACATTGAGTCCATGCTTGACGCCCGGTTGATGCCTGATCCTGACCTGGTTCGTATACGCACCTATGCCACCCAATCGACACACAAGACGCTAACCGCCTTGCGGCAGGGTTCAATGATCCATATTTATGATCAGGATTATAAATCAAAAGTTGAGGAAGCTTTTCATGAAGCTTATATGACCCACACATCTACCTCTCCGAATTACCAGATATTGGCGTCGCTCGATGTCGGTCGCCGTCAGGTGGAGTTGGAAGGTTTTGAACTGGTTCAAAAGCAGGTGGAAATGGCGATGATTCTGCGCCAGTCCATCAGGACCCATCCACTGCTTGGAAAATATTTCGGCGTGCTCACGGTGGCCGATATGGTACCAACGCAATATCGCGAATCCGGTATTCAATCCTATTATGACCCTGATCATGGCTGGAATGATATTTGGGAAGCCTGGGAAGTCGACGAGTTTTGCCTCGACGCCACGCGAATTACGTTGTTTGTGGGTGCTACAGGTATGGACGGAGAAACGTTCAAAAATAAAGTGTTGATGGATAAGTATGGGATTCAAATCAATAAAACTTCACGCAATTCAGTATTATTCATGACCAATATTGGCACAACTCGCAGTTCCGTCGCCTATCTGATTGAGGTTCTTGTGAGAATAGCCAATGAGCTTGATCAACAGCTTGAAGACATGAGTCCAGTTGAGTTACGAATTCATAACAAGAA
Source organism: Hyphomicrobiales bacterium (assembly GCA_024224595.1). Classification (GTDB taxonomy): domain Bacteria; phylum Pseudomonadota; class Alphaproteobacteria; order Rhizobiales; family Rhizobiaceae; genus JAAEMP01. The sequence continues at coordinate 3,234 of JAAENI010000255.1, read as the reverse complement.
TGTTAAATCCATTGTCGAAGAATTTCCGCCCCTACCCGATTTTTCCAGATTTCATGACGCATTTACACCCAAAAATGTGGGAGTCGTTGGAGAAGGTGATTCCAGATCTGCTTTCTTCCTCGCATATGATGAAAAAAACTGGGAATATATTGACCTAGATGATGGCAGTCTGGATGCAGCAATGGAATCCGGGAGAGAAGTGGTCTCTGCCTCCTTTATTATTCCCTATCCTCCGGGCTTTCCCATTTTAGTGCCCGGGCAAGTGGCGAGCGAAGAAATTATCGAGTTTTTACGTAAAACCGAAGTGTCTGAAATTCATGGTTATCGGCCTGAATTTGGATTGCGTGTGTTTACACAACAAGCCATCGACAAACAACAACATCGCGAGAATTGAATTAGGAGAGAACCGCAAGTGAGTAAAAAAAACACAAAAAACAAAAAGGCAAAAGGTAATTCCAGAAAAAGCACAGTGACAATGCTTAATAACATTTCTGATATCCGACGTTTTTTTCATCGTAATGACCGCCCCATTTTCTTTATCAGCGCAACCAATTTCAACCTTCTCGGCATTGATGAATGGTGTAAGAATTTCAAATATATCAGTTATATAGATTGCTTTGACGGCCGCCATCCCAACGTGTTTGTACCCAAAGAAACCGTGCACCCGGAATTTGAATCAATCGAGGACATCAATGCCTACCTGCTTGAGCACAAGGAAGTTATTGATTTTATCAAATCCAGTCGCAGACGGCCAAAAGTCGTATTTTTGATGTTTGACAAACGGATCGAGAAAATCTGTAGAGAATTGAATATTGACGTATGGTTTCCGAAAGCTTCGTTACGAGAAAAAATTGACCACAAAATCGAAACTGTGAGGATTGGCAATGCTGCTGGTGTGCCAAGTGTCCCCAATGTCTTAAGCAAGATTAAAGATTGGGATCATCTGGTTGAACTAGCCAAACCTGTGGGCGATGATCTGGTTCTCCAATCAGCGTTTGGTGATTCAGGCCACACGACGTTTTTTATTAAAAACAAAAATGATTTCAAAAAAGTAGAAAACCAGTTGGTTGGCCAGGGCGAAATCAAAATTATGAAACGCATTGATTGCCGAGGGTCTGCCATTGAGGCATGCGCAACGAAGGCCGGGACTCTTGTTGGGCCTCTGATGACCGAACTGGTTGGCTTCAAACAACTAACACCCTATCGCGGCGGATGGTGCGGCAACGAAATATTTCCAGATGCATTCAATGAGGAAATTCGTGGCAAAGCAAAAACCTATACACAACAATTTGGTGATCAACTGGTAAAGGAGGGCTATCGCGGATATTTTGAACTCGATTTTCTAATCGATAAAGATGATGGAGAAGTTTATCTTGGTGAGTGTAATCCAAGGGTAACCGGGGCCAGTTCAATGACCAACCATGCGGCATTCGCCCACGCGGATGCGCCATTGTTTTTGTTCCATTTGCTGGAATTTTCCAATGTACCGTTTGATATCGATGTTGATGAACTCAATCAGCGCTGGTCCAATCGAGACAATATTGATGACTGGTGCCAAATGGTAATCAAACATACAGCCGACAGTGTTGATATATTAACCGAAGCTCCTGAATCCGGTATTTGGAGTTTGTTGCCAGATGGATCAGTTGAGTTTAACCGGTTTGATTATCACCGCCGCGCTATAGCAAATGAACGAGAGGCATTTTTTCTGAGGATATCAAAACCGGGTGATTATCGCTATGAGGGCGCGGATTTGGGTATCCTGATCACACGAGGGCGAGCGATGGGAAAAGGTTTTCAACTCAACAAGCGTTCAAAACAGTGGATTGAAGGGATAAAAGCAAAATTTAAGGCCGATCCATTGCCGACAGCAGAACCAGTTGCAATTAGTGATCCGGCATTTAAGATTATGTAAATTTGAAATGAGAACGATCGGTTACCATTACAATCGATTTCGTTCCCACAGGTCTGCAGAACTGTATATAATGTGAATCAATCATGGACATGACTTTTGAGGCTATTCACGAACCGCTGGCGGGAAGTGAATGGCAAAAACAATTTATGCTGCTTTGGCCATCTTATCGCAGATGGTTCTTGAGTGAGGGAATTGAGGCACGGCAAACGTATCTTGCCGGTTTGCGCGCACTCAAAAATTACATGCCTGAGCTGGTTCCAACCTATGAACACCTGTGTGATCTGGCAGGTGGTGGCGATATTGCAGCGCGGTTTTTGAGTTTTTATCGTCCACCCTTGTATATGTCTGGTTGCAGTCAGGCGGTGTGGCTTGGGCGCGAACCAATGTTAGTGCGAAACTATGATTATGCACCCAATCTATGCGATGGTATCATTCTCGACACAACCTGGAACAAAAAACAAGTCATTGCCATGAGCGATGGTATGTGGGGTGTAGTTGATGGCATGAATGATTCCGGCATTGCGGTGTCACTCACCTTTGGTGGCAGGAGAGTAGCAGGCGATGGATTTGGAGTACCGCTGATATTGCGATACATTCTGGAATTTTGTGAGACTGCAGCAGATGCGACTGAAGTGCTCAAGCGTGTGCCCTGCCATATGGCCTACAACGTCACCGTTGTTGATCGAAGTGGCGCCTATGTCACCGTATATTTGTCACCAGACCGCGAAATTGTGATTTCAGATACCCGGGTAGCAACAAACCACCAGGAATATGTTGAGTGGAATAGCCATGCACGGGCGACTGCCACGATTGAACGCGAACGCTTCCTGCTGCATCGATTGACCCAGCACAATGAACCCGCAGACAAGTTTGTTGCGGCGTTTCTCAAACCACCGCTTTATTCAACCAATTATGACAAGGGGTTTGGCACGATCTATACCTCGGTTTATTGGCCAACGCACGCAATTGCTGAGTTTCACTGGCCAGGCGCTGTGTGGAAACACAAATTAGGCAAGGTTAGGAATTCAGCGCGACATATACGCTACCCTGACAAGCCGTTAGTCGACAATGCAATAAATTTCGCCTGATCATGCAAACAGAAACAACAAGCGTCAATTGGATTCAGATTTTTCAATTTGGGTAATGCGCGAGCTTGCCCAAGATTACCGGTACTATTGTTTCAATTCCGGAGTGCATTCCCGGGCTATGGGCGGGTTCATAAAGGTGGCCCGCCCCTAGCAGTCTGTCGGACTTGCACAATCACTGTTAACAAAACTGGATATTGGTCCGATTTTTCGTTCATTTTCGTTAAATATTCC
>JAAENI010000254.1 GCA_024224595.1 Hyphomicrobiales bacterium | reverse complement strand
TTTGAAAAGCTGGGTTTGAATAATACATTTACCATTTATGGCTTGTTACCTGAACAGCGCAAAATATATGAAGATAGCGGAAAACGGGGATGGACGTTTTCCTTGGAAGATATGAAACGACTTGGTATTACCGATGTGCATTATCTGGGGTTAGAGGAATATCAAATGACACCCAATGTCCGCAAACACCTGGTAGTTTTTAAGCTTGCACCCCCTCAAACATAGAGACAATGTTGTCGTATCGCAGGGGCACTCACGTTATTTTTCCAATCGACGACATTGCATTGAGGCCTGTAATAGTGAGCAGCTGGTCGCTCATATGGAAGATATCTGGGAATTGCTGCGTTTGCGCCATGAGGATTTGCCGCGCACCGCAAATCTTGTCACCGGATCATTCAGGACTGCAGACATTGAGCAGACAATTGAGTACGGTGCCCATGGCCCGAAACTTTTTCAGGTAATTCTGGTCGACGGTAAAAAAGAATCAAACAAGCAAAAAAGGAATAACAAATGACGGATGTTGTTATAACAAGCGCTGCGCGCACACCGGTCGGAGCATTTACCGGGGGCTTGTCGAGCATCTTCGCATCTCAATTGGGCAGTATTGCTATTCAGGCCGCGCTTGAAAGAAGCGATGTGGCAGCAGCGGAGATTTCTGAAGTGATAATGGGTCAGGTCCTGACAGCGGGATGCGGTCAAAATCCGGCCCGTCAGGCTGCTATTGCAGCAGGAATTCCCAACGAAAGCACGGCGGTAACAATCAATCAGGTTTGCGGCTCCGGCATACGTTCAGTTGCCATGGGCAGTCAGGCGATCAAGGCGGGAGACAGTACGATTGTTATTGCCGGTGGCCAGGAAAACATGAGCCTTTCGCCGCACTGCCAACACCTGCGCAATGGTGTTAAGATGGGTGACTACCAGATGATCGACACTATGATCAGGGATGGCCTTTGGGATGCTTTCAATGGCTACCACATGGGAACAACTGCAGAAAATGTTGCTGACCGGTGGCAAATTACCCGTGAAGATCAGGACCAGTTCTCGTTGGCCTCACAGCAAAAGGCGGCGGCGGCGATCAGCGCCGGACGGTTTGCCGATGAAATAACGCCGGTGACGGTGCGCGCGCGCAAGGGTGACATCATTATCGATTCCGATGAACACCCCAAAGCAGATACAACAGCCCAGGGACTGGCCGGTTTGAGACCGGCTTTCAAGAAAGATGGCACGGTCACTGCGGGAAGTGCCTCCGGGCTGAACGATGGGGCAGCGGCAGTTGTGCTGATGACGGGAGAGGAGGCGGAGCGCCGCGGTGTGGAGCCAATGGCCCGCATCGCATCATGGGCAACAGCCGGCGTCGACCCTGCGGTGATGGGGTCGGGGCCGATTCCGGCAAGCCAGGCGGCATTAAAAAAGGCCGGGTGGAATATCGGTGATCTTGATTTGATTGAGGCCAACGAAGCCTTCGCAGCCCAGGCTTGCGCGGTTAACAAGGAACTGGGCTGGGATGCGGCAAAAGTCAATGTCAATGGCGGGGCTATCGCGCTGGGGCATCCGATCGGCGCATCGGGAACACGTATTCTTGTAACACTCCTGCACGAGATGAAAAAACGAAACGTCAGCAGGGGACTGGCAACATTGTGCATTGGCGGAGGTATGGGAATCGCCATGTGTGTCGAGCGTTGAGTGCGACTGGAAATCAAACCCTGTTGTGTATTCTTGAACAGACTCTGAGATCAAAAAAAATGATTGTTACCAAACCACCTGGACATACAACATGCGCCACTTTATCGCCGGATACGAATTTTCAAAAACCAGTAAATTGCTGCAATCAGTTTGTTGTCAACGGTCACCAGGTCGATATTGGTAAGATTTCAAAGGCTGCCGTAATGACAGTAGAGGGCGAACGGGATGATATTTCCGCACCCGGGCAGTGTTGAGCAGTGTTGAATTTGCTGACCGGGTTAAACGAGAATCGGAAAGAAAATCATCTGGTACCCGACGCGGGCCACTATGGCATTTTCAGTGGTAAAGCATGGTGTCGCGATATTCGTCCGGTGTACTTGAATTCATTGATAAACATGCAAAGTAATATCATGCACTGGGAAATCAATATGTGTGGCTGCGACACGTCTGGTGAAATGGTATTGAAAGACATTTGGCTAACTGAACCAACAAAGGAATATATCAATGACATCTGAGGAAAAAGTAAGAACAGCACTTGTTACCGGAGGCACTCGCGGGATCGGCCGGGGTATATGTGAACTGCTGGCGGAAAGAGGGTACCGGGTGGTTGCTGGTTATGGGGGCGACAGCAAAAAGGCCGCCGAGTTCACACAAGAAACCGGCATTCCAGCTTATCGTTGGGATGTGTCCGATTTTGATGCTTGTCAGAAATCCGTTGAAGAAATTTCCGGGGTGCATGGCACCATCACCATTCTTGTAAACAACGCGGGTATTACCAGAGATGGCACTTTGAAAAGGATGACTTACGAAAACTGGATGGCGGTCATACAAACCAATCTGACGTCGGTTTTCAACATGTCTAAGGCTTGCTGGGAATCGATGCTGGAGGAAAAATTTGGCCGCATCGTCAATATTTCATCAGTAAACGGCCAGGCGGGTCAGTATGGTCAGGTCAACTATTGTGCGGCGAAAGCAGGCGTCATCGGTATGGGCAAGGCAATGGCCCAGGAAGGTGCGCGGTACGGTATTACTGTCAACACTGTTGCACCTGGTTACGTGGCAACGGACATGGTGGCTGCTGTCCCTGAAAATGTGCTTGAAAAAATCGTCTCGACTATCCCTGTCGGACGACTTGGTGATCCATTGGAAATTGCCCGCGCCGTGTGGTTTTTGGCCCGTGAAGATTCAAAATTCATTTCCGGCTCGACAATTTCGATTAATGGCGGGCAGCATATGTATTAGGAATGTTGTTGATACCCCGATTCTTTGGTAAATCCTCAAAAAGTCAATCCAACTTTTTGCCCGTGGTCAGGGTATTTGAGACAAATGGCGGTCTGATATAAGAGAGACTCCGGCTCATCTGTTGTTGATATTATGCGGCAGTTTTGCGGTATTGCAAGCGCCGTGTTTCGATTGTCTTTCGTTTGATCCTTTCTCTTCGGTTTAAGATTGATTGTTCACGCCCAAAGTAGATATCTGCCGGCGTGAGGTTTCTCAGGCTCTCGTGGTATCGCTGATGGTTATAATATTCGATGAATGCCTCGATCTGCTGGATTAGGTCGCCAGGCAGGAAGTTGTTATCTAGCAGGATGCGGTTCTTCAGAGTTTGATGCCAGCGTTCTATCTTGCCCTGGGTCTGTGGGTGATAGGGTGCGCCACGAACATGGTCCATGCCTTTCCCATCCAGCCACCGGGCCAGATCACCGGACACGTAACAGGGGCTATTATCGGATAACAGTCGCGGCTTGTGCACCACGTTGGCCATGTCGCACCCTGAAGCCTGAAGTGCCATTTCCAATGTATCGGTCACATCCGACGTGTTCATGGTGGTGCATTTGAAAAGACAGCGGGATTTACATCTTGTCTTTGTTGATTCGGTACACTACGGTTATCTCGGCTGAGATATTTGAGAAATGAAACAATCTTGTTGGACAGATGAGCCTGTGTTTAAATACCTGAGGAGTTTTGGTAATCTAAGCTTATTACCCGCCGTCGTTTGGTTGTTTGTTCAACTGGTAATGACCGGTGTGTTTTTACCTGCAAATGCATCGACAAAAGATACTCAGTCCGAAGCAGGTCTTTCGAACACAGTCGTTATTTGCACCAGCACCGGGTTCAAACGTATAACCCTGAATGCTGATGGTTCTCTGCCGCAAGACACTCCTGATGAGGAGAACTATTGTCAATGGTGTATGCAATTTGGCAAACTGCCACCATTGAATGTGCCTTTATCCTGGCATGCATTAAAGCGAGTACTTACCAGCGATATATCCTGGGTTATTGATAACGACAAATGCGCAGAGCAAAATGCAAGTGTGTATTTTCAAAGCCGCGCACCCCCCTTTAAGCAGCAATAGACAATAACAAATTCCACCTGGCGAGCCAGGTGGTCACTTCTATTTACCTGTTTAAAGGAAACCATGATGTTTCGCGGATTATTTAAAAGTCTGGCGGTAATTGCCGTCAGCATGACTATCCATTTTTCAGCCGCCCAGGCTCAAATCATTACTGTAACCGATACCCTGGACCGAACGGTTGAAGTACCTGCTGATGCCAAGCGCATTTTGCTCGGTTTTTATTTCGAAGATTTCTACGCTATTGGTGGACCAGGCGCCTATAGCAGAGTTGTCGGCATTTCCAGGGCAGCCTGGGAAGGTTGGCGCAATACCCAGTGGAAAGCCTATGTGGCGGTAGATCCCAACATTGCCAAAATTGTTGATGTCGGCGAAGTCGACGCGGGAACATTCTCGATTGAAACCGCTATTGCAGCAAGGCCCGACGTCGCGATTATTGCGGCCTGGCAATACAAGGCTCTTGGCGGTGCGATTCAAAAACTTGAAGCCGCCGGCATTCCTGTGGTGGTTGCCGATTACAATGCCCAGACTGTTAAAAAGCATGTTGCCAGCACCTTGATGATTGGCAAAATTCTTGGCAAGAACGATCGCGCCAAAAAACTGGCGGACCAGTATACCAATGCTGTTGCCGATGTCATCGCACGGGTTAAAAAAGCCAATTCCAACAAACCCAACATCTACGTGGAACTTGGTAGTAAGGGCCCCGAAGTATATGGCAGTTCCTACGGTAAAGGCATGTGGGGTGGTGTCATCGAGTATGCTGGCGGCAACAATATTGCCAAGGGAAAAGTTGGTGGCTGGGGACCCCTTAGCCCGGAATATGTGGTTGCTTCGAATCCCAAGGCAATCTTCCTTCCCGGCTCAGATTGGGTTGGTAGGGAAAAAGCCGTCATAATGGGCTTTGGCGTCTCGGCAGACGTCACCCGTTCTCGCTTACGGCCTTACACAAAGCGTCCCGGTTGGAGCAGCCTTGATGCGGTGAAGTCCGGTGATGTTCATGCTGTTTATCATGGCGGCGCACGCACACTCTATGATTTTGCCTTTCTTCAGTACATTGCCAAGGTGATCAATCCCGAAGCATTTGCAGATATTGATCCTGTTGCCAATCATAAGAAGTTCTACGAGGCATGGCTTCCCGTCAAACCTGAGGGAACATTCATGGTCAAAATAGACAAGTAAACCGTTAGTGGCGTGGGCGGTTCCAAAGATCGCCCATGCCCGAAATGGAGCTAATTGTGGCAGATATATCTCAAACACTCGGTACCTACCGCCAACTGGTAACCCGCCGGTTTTTTTGGCTTGCAACTGCAAGTATCACATTGGCGGCGATCATTGTGGCCGACATTCTGGTTGGCCCTGCCTTTCTGAATGTTTTTGATGTGCTGGGTTCCCTTATTCTATCAGAAAAAAGCTCTGACCCTATGGTCTATGTCATCGTGCATAACATCAGGCTTCCCATGACCCTGATGGCGATCACGGTTGGCGCATCGCTTGGCATTGCCGGTGTTCAGATGCAGACAATTTTGGGCAACCCGCTTGCCAGCCCCTATACTCTGGGGTTTTCGGCAGCCGCCGGATTTGGTGCTGCCGTAACAATATTATTCGGCTTGCAACTGCCGCTTCTGCCAGAAATGACAGTGCCGGTTGCAGCCTTTGCTATGGCGGGCTTTGCCTGCACCCTTGTTTATGGATTTGCGCATATTCGGGGCATCACAGCAGAAGTAATGATTCTCGCAGGCATCGCCACCTTGTTTTTATTTCAGTCGTTGCAATCACTGATTCAATATCTTGCTTCCCCGGAAGTTTTGCAGGAAATCGTGTTCTGGCTGTTTGGCAGCATGTTGAAGGCCACCTGGTTTTCAGTCTCGGTTTCCGCAAGCATCCTGTTGATATCCGGCCTGCTGCTGGCCATGGACTCATGGAAACTGACCGCTTTGCGCCTTGGTGATGAACGGGCGCGCAGTCTTGGAATAAATGTCAACCGGCTTCGCTTGAGAATATTTGTAATTGTGTCCTTTTTAACTGCTGGCGCTGTCGCCTTTGTTGGCACCATTGGTTTTGTCGGTCTTGTTGCTCCACATATCGCCCGCATGCTGGTTGGAGAGGATCACAGATTACTAATGCCGCTCTCGGGAATTATCGGTGCCGTTATTATGGTAGGCGCCTCGATTGTATCCAAAGTTATTTCACCAGGAGCGGTAGTTCCCATAGGAATTGTCACGGCCGTTATTGGCGTGCCCTTCCTGTTTGCACTCATTCTCGCTGGAAAGAAAAGGCACTGGTAATGCTCAAAGTATCTGGATTATATGTTGATTATGGCCCTGTATCGGTACTGAAGGATCTGGCATTTTCGCTGGAACCTGGCAGTTTTACCGTACTGTTGGGAGCTAATGGAACAGGAAAGTCGAGTCTCTTAAAGGGAATTGCAGGTATCATTCCGGCTAAAGGTGAGGTTTCAGTCAGCAATTGTAAGTCTCTCGTGCCCCAGCAAAGGGGCAGTTCCATCGCCTATATGCCGCAGGATACCGGTGCCACCTCGTCGCTAACCGTTATCGAGGTAATTCTGCTTGGCCGTTTGCGGCACCTCGGTTTGCAGGTGCCCCGGTCGTTACAAGCCAAGGCAAGCAGAATATTGAATGAATTTGGGCTGCAGGCGCTTGAAACAAGAACACTTGATGAGATCAGCGGCGGACAACGTCAACTGGTTTATCTTGCGCAAACCCTGTTCAGAAATCCAGAAATCCTGCTGCTGGATGAACCAACCGCAGCCCTTGATTTGCGCCATCAGCTTATTGTCCTGGACAGGGTAGTCAGCCATTGCCGGAAAAACGGCACTATTGCCATTGCCGCCATGCATGATCTATCGCTTGCTGCAAAATGTGCTGATCGTTTGATTTGTATGTCACGAGGGAGAATCGTTGCCGATGGCCCCCCCCGAGAAGTGCTTTCAGCACCCATGATCAGGGAACTGTACGGCGTGGAGGCTGATATTGCCGAGGGCAAAAACGGCTCTCTGCATATTACGCCGCTTCGTGCGATTTGTTAGCCCGATGATATTCAGGGGTCTTGTCAGAAGAAAATCATCTTTGACCATGATACAGTATTTTCATAATGTTTGGGAATGAAAACCAGAACCCATTTCGATATTTTAAAACATCATCTGAGGTAATCCGCCTTGCTGTAATGATGTATGTTCGCTTTCCTCTTTCGTTGCGCAATGTGGAGGATCTTCTTCATGAGCGCGGCATCGACATTTGTCATGAAACAATTCGATACTGGTGGAATAGGTTTGGTCCAATGTTCGCCCGTGAAATACGCAAGAAACGGATCCATCCTTCAGCCAGTTACTCAAATTGGAGATGGCACCTGGATGAAGTATTCGTGAAAAACAAGCCCTCGGTGGGCCAAATCAGTCCATCTGCGTTGTTGCGCAACTCGCCGATACCAGTATCGCACTGCGTTCCGCGCCTAGCATATAAACGGATTTGGCTCCATAAAATGGTTCAAACTGAACCTGCTAGAATCCTTTGTTAGTAAACGTCGCGACCGCAAAGCAGCCTTAACTTTCCTTAAGAAAATCATGAAACGTTATGGAAAGCCTCAAGTGATAGTAACTGATAGGTTGAGATCATATCGGGCCGCCATGAAAGTAATTGGAAACGATAACACCCAGGAAGTCGGGCGATGGAAGAACAACAGATGTGAGAATTCTCATCTTCCTTTTCGGCGGTGAGAATATGCAATGATGCGATTTAGGCACATGCGAAGTTTACAGAAGTTCGTCTCAATTCATTCTTCAGTTTTTAATCACTTTAATAAGGTACGCCACTTAAATTCAAGAAAAATATATAAGGTTCAACGTGAAGCTGCTCTTTTTGAGTGGCAGCAACTCTGTGCTGCATGAACCCGGCATATTGTTGCCATACTGAGACGAGTTCGCATTCGTCTGACAGCACTCCTTAAGCTGTTCAAGTTGGTTAGCATAAAGCGATAAA
>JAAENI010000253.1 GCA_024224595.1 Hyphomicrobiales bacterium | reverse complement strand
CAGCTGAGATCGTTTCAACCGTTCGATTGGCTTGTATTTTTGTACGGCGTCCAATTGTTGAGTGAAGTTGCTGAATCTCGGCGCGAGTGATTTCGGTTAATTTAAGTGGTCCAATGAATGGTATTGCATGTTTGCGAATGTTGATTTCGTAGTTTTGTATTGTTGCTGGTTTAAGCCGACTTGTGGCTTCTTCATCCAAATACCGATAGGCAAAGGTAGTGAAGTCTGGAACTTTTCTTTCCTTTGATCGCTCGCTTGCAGGATCAATTCCTGTTCTGGCTGCCGCTAAATACTCACGCGCTTTTTTTCGAGCCTGATCAGGTGTCATGTTTGATGTGGCACTTATTGTAATCCTGCGTTTGCGTGTCAACCGCCCACCAGCGCCAACACGATATTCAACTATGTAGTTTTTGCTACCAGTTGGGTTCACTTTCAGACCAAAGCCCTTGAGAGATTCATCGAATATGAAAACCGGTTTGTCTGCTGGCTCGCAAGCATCCACCAAACGCTTTGTAATCCTTGCCACTGCCATATGGATATCCTTTCTGGTAGCCACCCAGTAGCCACCGCGAAAAGAATTAGTAGCCATAGGGAGAAATAGAAAAGTTACTATAACACAGTATTATCAATGTGTTAATGCACAAATATCCAATTACAGGAATATGCAGAAATGGCCATTTCTTCGACTCATAACCTGAAGGTCGTAGGTTCAAATCCTACCCCCGCAACCAAACAAGCCT
>JAAENI010000252.1 GCA_024224595.1 Hyphomicrobiales bacterium | reverse complement strand
TCGCTTTCCTTGGGCATAAATGACCATTTTAACCCAGTAGGAAACCCAGCCCCGCCCCGGCCTCGCAAACCTGATTCCTTGATCTGATCAATGATCCAGTCGCTGCCCTTGTCAATAAAGCCCTTGATGCCATCCCACTGCCCGCGCACCATCGCACCTTTCAGAGAGACATCATGAATGCCATATATATTTGTGAATATGCGGTCTTTATCCTGTAACATATCTCACGCTTTTCCATTCTCGTTTCGTACCATCAGATTTTGATGGTTACCAATTTGTTCTTACTAGCTATTCTGGCTCTTTGCCAAATACTTTCACATATTCCTAGCGGCCACCTTTGGCCAGTTCTTTTGCCTGTTTTATCCAGTCATCACGTTCGATTCTACCCTTGAAATTGAAGTAGTCATCGACCCATTCAAGTTCAGCCCTTTTCCAGCCTGCTACCTGGGCAAACGTATAAATACCGAGTGAATGCAACACGCCTTCAAGTTTTGGACCGACGCCGGAAATCAATTTCAAATCGTCAGCCAGTTTTGGTTTCTTAATTGATTTGGGACGGTTTTTATCTTTCGAAGGTGCAAAGGCAACTGCTTTGGCGGGCGTTGTATTAACACTAGTTTTGGCCGTTTTTGATGCAGATTTGGCAGGAGTTGTTTTCGTTGATTTGGCTTTCGTTACTGGTTTTCCAGCACCTGTCTTAGTGTTCTTTCCACGCGCGGTGACTTTTCTTTTCTTTATGTTCGGATCGGAGGTCAATGCGGTTAGACCACCAAATGGCGAAGAAAAAATCCGATCGATCTGCGGACCGGTTTTTATTTTATCACCTTTACCAGCCTGAAAAGCATCAATGATCTCTTCCAGACGATCAGGACTCAAATCTTCATAAGTGTCCTTGAATACCATGATCATTGGCGCGTTGACACAAGCCCCCTGACATTCGACTTCCTCCCAGGACATCGAACCGTCTTCACTTGTTTCAAAAGGATGTTGACTGATTTTCTTTTTGCACACTGCGATCAAATCTGCGGCGCCACGCAACATGCATGGCGTCGTACCGCAGACCTGAATATGAGCTTTGGTGCCCACAGGTTGCAATTGAAACTGGGTATAGAATGTAGCCACTTCCAATACCCTGATATACGGCATTCCCAACATATCAGCCATGGTTTCAATGGAGGCTTTGGTAACCCAGCCGTCCTGGTCCTGTGCACGCATAAGCAGTGGAATAACAGCGGAAGCCTGACGTCCCTTTGGGTATTTATTGATAGTTGCACGAGCCCATTTTGCATTTTCCCGGTTAAACTTGAATGCTGCGGGCTGGACACTATCCTGCGCTAATCGACGTGCTGACATTTAGCTCGTACTCACAAAATTATTGATTCTACTGGTTTTGTTTATTCTCATCACCGATCAACCTCGCCAAATACAACGTCAATGGAACCGATAACGGCTGATACATCAGCTAGTTGATGTCCGCGACACAAGAAATCCAGAGCCTGCAAATGGGCAAACCCCGGGGCTTTGATCTTGCAGCGGTATGGGCGGTTTGAGCCATCCGATATCAGATAAATGCCAAATTCACCTTTGGGTGCTTCAACAGCGGCGTAAACTTCCCCTTCGGGCACCTTATAGCCTTCGGTGTATAGCTTGAAATGCTGGATCAGGCTCTCCATGGAACGCTTCATCTGCGAACGTTTTGGTGGTACTACCCGGCCATCGAGCAAAGACACCGGCCCGGCACCCTCATCATTCAGCTTTTTGATGGCCTGCTTCATAATAGAAATGGACTGGCGCATTTCAACCATGCGAATCAGATAGCGATCGTAACAATCACCATTTTTGCCGACAGGAATATCAAACTCAAATTCGTCATAACACTCATAAGGCTGATTTTTACGCAAATCCCACACCGCACCCGACCCACGAACCATCACGCCTGAAAATCCCCTGCCCCAGGCATCCTCTAGACTGACAACTCCGATATCAACGTTACGCTGTTTGAATATCCGGTTGTCTGTCAACAACCCCTCGATATCATCACAAACTTTAAGGAATGGATCACACCACGCCTCAATATCATCAATCAGATCCTGTGGGAGGTCTTGATGAACGCCACCGGGGCGAAAATAGGCCGAATGCATACGCGCACCACAGGCACGCTCATAAAAAACCATAAGTTTTTCACGCTCTTCAAATCCCCACAAAGGCGGCGTTAAAGCACCGACATCCATCGCCTGTGTCGTGACATTCAGCAAATGGGACAAAATACGCCCTATTTCACTATATAACACTCTGATTAGTTGTCCGCGCCTTGGTACGCCAATATCCATTAGCTTCTCAACGGCCATAGCAAAGGCATGCTCTTGATTCATCGGAGCGACGTAATCCAGTCGATCAAGATAAGGCACCGCCTGCAAATAGGTTTTGTATTCCATCAATTTTTCGGTGCCGCGATGTAACAAACCGATATGAGGATCGACCCGGTCGACTATTTCACCATCGAGTTCAAGTACCAGACGCAATACGCCATGGGCGGCAGGGTGCTGGGGGCCAAAATTGATATTAAAATTTCTGACGGACGTTTCAGCCATAATCAATCACTCCCCTTCTCACTGCCGACACCTTCATTTGGCAGATCATAGTGGGACCCTTCCCAGGGTGACAAGAAATCAAAATTTCTGAATTCCTGACGCAATTCCACAGGTTCATAAACAACGCGTTTCAACTCATCGTTATAACGTGTTTCCACATGACCGGTGAGCGGAAAATCCTTGCGCAACGGGTGGCCATCAAATCCGTAGTCAGTCAAGAGTCGCCTCAAATCCGGATGGCCGGTGAACAGAATGCCATACATGTCATAGGCTTCTCGTTCGAACCATTCTGCACCCGGATAAATGCCTGTCAGACTGGGAACCGGTGTTTCTTCATCGGTGCAAACACGTGCACGAATACGGGTATTGTATTTGGGGCTCATCAGGTGATAGACGACTTCAAAACGCTGTTCGCGCTCTGGATAATCAACACCACACAAATCAACAAAACTGACGAAGCCGGTTTGATCGTCGTCGCGCAGAAAACGCATCGCTTCAACGATGTCTGCAGGTTTTAGAGCGACATTCAATTCATCAAAAGAAATATTCCAGCTCTCAATGCTTTCGCCCAGCGCTTCGGCAATGTAATCGCCCAGTTCGGACAAAGGTTCGAGGTTTTCAGCTTCACTCATTATCGTTGTCCCTAGCGCTCAATGGTACCGGTACGGCGAATTTTTCGCTGTAGCAACATGACGCCATATAACAGAGCCTCAGCAGTCGGCGGACAACCAGGCACATAAATATCGACCGGAACAATGCGATCACAGCCGCGAACCACGGAATAGGAATAATGGTAATAGCCACCACCATTGGCACATGATCCCATGGAAATCACGTAACGCGGCTCTGGCATCTGGTCATAGACCTTGCGCAAAGCAGGTGCCATTTTGTTGGTTAGAGTTCCAGCCACAATCATGACATCCGATTGGCGCGGGGATGCACGCGGCGCAAAACCAAAACGCTCGGCGTCATATCGCGGCATCGACATTTGCATCATTTCAACAGCGCAACAGGCCAGTCCGAACGTCATCCACATCAACGAGCCGGTACGAGCCCATGTTATCAATTCGTCAGTCGAAGTTACGAGAAAACCCTTGTCCGCCAATTCATCATTGATTTCACCGAAATACATATCATCACTGCCAATCGGTTTTCCCGTTGCCGGATCAATGATACCCTTGGGTTGAGGTGCTATAAGGGTGGCGGAACCATCTCTCATTTGAGTGCTTTCTTATTCATCGTTACACATCGTTTTCGCTTGCCAGTTCATTTCCGGCAAAAACTTGCAAATTCAATCCCACTCCAGAGCGCCTTTTTTCCACTCATAGATAAATCCAATAGTGAGTATTCCCAGGAAAACTGTCATCGACCAAAACCCAAACCAGCCCAACGTGCCAAAACTCACTGCCCATGGAAATAAAAATGCCACCTCAAGGTCAAAAATAATAAATAGAATAGCGACCAGATAAAAGCGTACATCAAATTTCATCCGCGCATCGTCAAACGGATTAAATCCGCATTCGTACGCGGACAGCTTTTCTGCATCCGGTGCCTTGAACGCCAGTAGAAAAGGGGCAACTAACAATGCAAGACCGATAACCAGTGAAATTGCAATAAAGATAATGACGGGAAGGTAAGATAGCAGCAATGATTCCAAGTGATATGCTCCCGCTTATTTGCCTGCGTATTTACGCTAACAGATTGTGACCGCTTTTACGTTTAATTTCCAGTATAGAGTTATTCAATGGTGGTTATCCCACAGACAAAACAATGGCAAGAGACAAAGCGTTAAAAATTGACCTTTATCAATTCCTCCAGATAAATTTTCCATTTTGATCAAAAAATTCTCGCGCATTACCGGATTTGAACAAATCGAGGTTGATTCATACGCTTTGTTACCGACGCGCCAGCCAATGATCCAAACGATCGAATCCTTCATTCATGCGCTGATGATCGCCCGCAAACGAAAACCGCATCCATGATTCTCCTCTTTTCAGGTCAAAGTCGAGGCCAGGTGTGATCGCCACGCGGCACTGATCAAGAATTTCGTTGGCCAGTTCCATGGAATTGTCCGAAACTGGAGAAGTATTACCATAGGCGTAAAAAGCGCCATCGATAGGTTGAATCTCGGTAATTCCCAATTTTGGCAGTCGCTCAAGAAACAACTGACGATTGTCAACATACGTTTGGCGTACCGCTTCCATTTCTTCGATACCATCAAAAGCTGCCTGTGCTGCAATCTGAGAGATTTCCGGTGCACAGATAAACAGATTTTGCTGCAGTCGATCTATCGTTCTGATTATCGCATCAGGAACGATCATCCAGCCAATTCGCCACCCTGTCATGCAATAGTATTTGGAAAACGAATTGATGATTATTGCATCATCGACAAACTCCAAGGCGCACGCTTCTTTCATTGTGTATGTCAGGCCGTGGTAGATCTCATCAGAAATGAACCGAATGCCCAACGCCTCGGCGCACTTCAACAAAGCAGCAAATGACTCGCGTTCCAGCATCGTTCCATTTGGATTGTTGGGGTTGGCAAACAAAACACCGTCAAGGTTTTCTTTTTCATGGGCTTGTTCAAGCAATTGAGGGTTTAGTGTCCAACGGCTTTGCGGGTTTGTTTCAATCTCGACCGGAACCATGGATAGCGCTCTGATGATATTGCGATAAGCAGGATAACCGGGCGAAGGAATGGCAATACGAGCGCCTTCATCAAACATCGACAAAAACGCCAATATGAACCCGGCTGATGATCCGGTTGTAGCAAATATTCGCTGTGGGTTGATTTCCACCTGATATTTTTCGCTGTAATGGGATGCAATGCATGTTCGCAGCCCTTCAATGCCCGGCGCACTGGTATAACCTATAGATCCGCTCTCAATCTGGCGCATGGCCGCATCCCGTGCACCACGAGGTGCGGGTGCTCCTGGTTGTCCAACAGCCATCGAAACAATATCCTCCCCCTGCCTCGATAACTGTTCGGCACGGGCAACCACATCCATGGCGATAAATGAGTCGATGTTTGAACGAAGCGAAGGTGATATTTGTTGTGGCATATGGATTTTAAATTCTTTTGGAAATGGGGTGAGTATTAAGTTGAGCCGATAGAGCGATGGACCGTCAATTCTATCTCATAGCGAATGAAACATGAATAAGGCAAACTCTCGATATGGACTCAGGAAATGAATCATCACCTTTCCATATTACCAAACAATTTTTCAAGTTATTGCAGGCCACAATCGTATGTGGTGGCTCCAAAACACTCTCGTAATGTGTCCAAAAACAATGAAAAGATGAACAGCACCCATCATGAAGTTTGCAATAAAACACCGCGCTAATGACACAATATTTGGGGTGCCAAACCAGTTTATCCAAGATAATATGGATTGATTGGACTACCGTCAAACCCGAATTTACCCCACAACACAAATCATAAATCCAGTGATGGAGGCAATATTAATGATAGCAAAACCGAACGCATCAGATGGCCACAAATTTGATTGCTGGATAGCAAGCACGCAAGAAAACAGCAATGGGGGACTGGTTATTATTCAGGAAATATTTGGTGTAACTGATCAGTTGAAGAACCCTGCGACCGATTATTCAAAACTGGGTTATGACGTGGCAATTCCGGCTTTATTTGATCACCAACAGCCCGGTGCAGAAATATCTTTTGATAACGCCGATCCCGGGCGTGATATGATGCTGGCAGCTAATCTGGAACAATCCCACGGACGGCATCAGCGCCTATCTCAGTATTTCGATTGCCCGCTGATGGCACCTGTACTGGGCCACTTAGGCACAAAGGATGACCATGTGCCAGCTGAAATGTAAAACAGGCCCAGGTTTATTTTGACGACTTTGAGGTACATCTTTATGAGGCCGGACATGCGTTCGCCAATGATGAACAACCTGACTTTTACGACAAACCTTCAGCGGAACTGGCGCACGAGCGCACCAGGGTGTTTCTCGACCCGGTATTGAATTAGGGTTTAACAATTTGTCTGAACAAATTAATTTCAGCAAAACTGAAACGCACTGTAGATGTTTGTTCTGCCCAAATTCGCGGCGATCCCTAAGCTCGCTGGCTGCGTTGATCAGATCGCCACAAACAAATGGCGGTATCGCCGCCGTGTGATCAATCGCGGCAATGGCCAGATACCATCCCTTGTGCAATGCAGTTCCACCGCCCGAAACTATGTAAGCGGCAACTGCGCCGAATGTCATTGCCAGGAATGTCAACCATGCAACCCAACGTAAATTCCGGCGCAGACCCATTGCCATCAAAATGTAGACAATCCCAATTCCCAGCATCATTCCAGCGCCGGCATTCAATCCATCAGGGACAAAAGCAATAATATACAGCAAAGCACTTAACGACACTGGCAACGCTGCAGATCTAAGAGTCTGTTCAGGAATACAGACTTCCAGACATTTTCAATTCCTATTCACTGGGGCACGGCGTGCCGGCTGCAGACCATTTCATCAACGCATCCATGACCATCTGCAGCGAATAGGGAGCCGACTGACGATTGCCGCCGGGATTCCAGGCCCATTGCAGAACACGGTCGTGATCAAGGTGGGAGGCTACGTCAGCGATGGTGCGATTGCCATTGCGTTCAGGGTCTTTGAGTTGATTACAGATAAAGGAGGAAGACTTTCCGAACCATTCCGCTTCAACGGGTGCCAAAGCCCAGGGCGCGGTCACCCTTGGTGGCGTATGGGGCATTGTATTGGCATTTTCGCTGGGCTGAAGTAGTGTCACGTGACAGGTTGCACAGGGAACGCTTTCTACACCGATACGGCTTTCGTCAGCCTTGATGTTCATGCCATGCGGTCTGGTTTTGCCATAACTGGGTCCTGACCACATTGGCCGGTTGCTGCTACCCACATGACAGTTGGAACAACGCGGATGGGACGCCACTTCATAGAAAATCTGCCAACTGGCGAGACCTTGTTCCAGCGTTACAGACCCGGCGGGAAATTCGTTCAACTTATTTTCAGCGGTCAGTGTTTGCGCACCACAGGCCAGATTTGTTATCGCCAGTAAGCATGAGCCGAACGTAAAAACTTTTATCATTTTTAATTCCTCACACAAAATTCTCAAACAAAATCAATATGTTTGTTAAAGGGCATTTCACGAATGCGTAAATTGGTGGCGGCAAAAATTGCGTTGGCTAATGCGGGAGCAGCGGGTGGAACGGGCGGCTCGCCAATACCCCGGATTTTATCACCGTTCTCCAGACCGCGCACTTCGATATGAGGGCATTGATAGAGCCGCAGCCCTTCGTGAGCATGGTAGTTTGATTGATTTGCCATACCATCTGAATAAGTAATTTCACAATTCATCGCATGTCCCAGGCCAAATATCACGCCACCTTGTACAAGGTTTTCAAAATTCACCGGATCAATGATCTTCCCCACATCACATGCGACCCAAACCTTATCAATTTTAATTCCATTTTCCATTTTGGTGACTTCTACGACCTCCGCTACCGGGACACCGAAACTCTCAACAAAAGCAACGCCACGACCACTACCTTTGGCCAACTCTGCGCCCCAGGAAGACATTTCAGCGACAGTCTCAAGCACCTTGCGCGAAACGTCATGGTCCATAAGGCGGATGCGCTCTTCAATCGGATCGGCTCCGGCAGCATGGATTAACTCATCCAGCATGCAATCAAATTCAAATCCTGCCCCCGGTGCACCAACTGCACGCCAGGAAGAAACTGGCGCCAGTTCAGGCGCTCTGTAGGCTCTCATTCGATAATTTGCTAAATTGTAGGGATTGTTCCAGGATCCGGCTGAAATTTGTGAATCGGGCCCAGGAACCGGAATATTGGCACGCGACATCTGAGACCCGATTACAGAAGGTGCTGCAATCTGCAAATCAAGTGCAATAACCTTTCCATCAGCAACCTTGCCCCGGCCTCGACCAACAGAAAGATGTCGCGGGAAATCATGGGCAAAATCCTCTTCACGGCTATAGGTCAGCTTGACTGGTGTTCCCCGCATTTTATTGGCGATTTCTGCAGCCTGTTTGAGGTGCTCAAACTCCAGCCTGTGGCCAAAGCTTCCACCGATATATTGGTTGTGAAAAGTCACCTGCTCCTGCTCATGACCGGTTACAGCTGCAACAAGAACCTGCAGTTGCCGCTGGAGTTGGTGACCGGACCAGACTTCAACGTTCTCATCGGTCACTTTGACAATGGCATTGAGAGGCTCAAGGGGCGCGTGGGCTACATAGGGTGAGCGGTATTCCGATTCTAAAACCCCCTCGCCCTGAATGACCGCGTCAACATCACCATCGTTTCGCCATTGAGAATCTAGAAGCTCTGGCGTGAAAGAATCTCCAACTACTTTCCAGTGCTCATCCTGTTCGGCGGGATAAGGAGCCACACCCCAGTCAAACTCGATTGCTTCTACAGCCATAACTGCGCGCCATGTATTGTCAGCAATAACGGCGACACCACCGGTAATTTCGAAAATATCTATTACACCACGCATCTTCTTTGCTTCAACTGCATTGAAACTTTTTATTGCACCACCCTGACGCGGGTTGATCTTAACTGCGGCGTAAACCATCCCTTCAACCGAGAGGTCAATTCCATAATTCAGCGTGCCGGTAGATTTTCCAAGGATATCAAGACGTTGCATTGGTTTACCCAGCAGACGCCATTGCGATGGATCACGCAAAGTGACATTTTGCACCGGGTCCAGTACCGAAGCAGCTTCCGCCAGTTCAGTATATTTCAGTTCAAAGCCACCAGGCAACTGCACCGCGCCTTTGCTGGTTTTCAACTGCTCTACCGGTATTCCAGACTTTTTTGAAGCGGCGAGTTTCAGCGTTTCGCGGGCTACCGCTCCTGCCTGGCGCAGCTTGTAATAGCTGTCTGCCACTGTTGAAGAACCACCCGTGCCTTGAAGACCCATTACCTTTAAAAGCCCACCCATGACACCACGCATGGTTTCAGCGGCAAAACTTCTGTCGGTAGCCATGAAAGGCACACCCTCTTCTGCCATTGCAGTATTCCAATAGGCACCGCTAGGTTTACCAAAATCAGTTTCAAACTGACCGAATTCGACATCAAGCTCTTCTGCAATCAGTGCTGCCTGAACGGACACAACACCCTGGCCCTTGTCACAGTGTGGTGTGATCAAGGTTATTTTTTCTGAATCAATTTTTACCCACGGATTGAATATCGCATCTCCCGAAGATGCGTCCGCAAGCAAAGGATTGTCAGGGGTTCTTCTAACCAGATAAGTACCGAAGGCGACGCCACCGGCAACAGCAACTGATCCGATGAGGAATGTCCGGCGGGCAATTGTTTTTACACGTCCCATAATCACGCACTCCTCAAATTTTCAGCAGCGGTTTTTACAGCTTTGCGAATACGAGGATAGGTACCACATCGACACAGATTGGAACTCATAGCGCTATCAATTTCCTCGTCACTGGGATCATCGTTTTGATCAAGAAATGAAGCAGCCTGCATGATTTGTCCCGACTGGCAATAACCACATTGAGCTACCTGATGCTCTACCCATGCGGATTGAACAGCATGTAAAGCGTCTGGCTGGCCCAGCCCTTCAATTGTGGTGATCTCACCGTCAATGTCAGCGGCTCTGACCTGGCAGGAGCGAACGGCAATGCCCTCAACATGAACTGTACAAGCGCCGCATTGGGCGATACCGCAACCATATTTTGGCCCCGTTATTCCCAGTTCATCACGAAGGATCCACAGCAATGGCATGTCATCCTCAACATCGATTTCATGTTGGTTTCCATTGACGGTGATTTGCATATCTAATCTCCCGGATATCGATTGCGCTTGTTCTTACTATATCAAAACACCGTGGTCAAAGCACTTGCCAATTGCGACAATGTTATAACAAAACGTGCCAAAACTCTTGCAATAAAGGTCAATTACTGGACGAAACGCGCCAGAATGTCATAATATGGGTGTTCAATTCGATATTTTGATGAACTGAATCATAAAAGGTAATGCAGATGGCCGGCAAAATCCGATACCAAATTGCCAATTCGACACAAATACTGTGTTCAATTTTAAAAATTTCTCCCGAACGCACATTGCGTCGCGCGGGGCTGCCCGCCGACTATCTTTGTCATGAGCAGCAAGGTGTAAACTCACGCCAATATTTTGATTTGTGGGATGCCGCTGAAGCGGAGGCAAAACGACCTGATCATTCAATTTTTCTTGCTAAAACACTAGCACGCGGTCCATTTGCTTCGGCGGTATTTGCTTTGTCGTGCAGCCCAAATATTGAAATTGGTCTATCAAGACTAGCACTATTCAAACCATTGCTCAGTCCCGTTCGGCTAACCATAGAGCGCTCTTCTTATTCATTGTCGCTGTCCTTCAACTCTGCGGACCAGGATATCCCTATTCCCGATAGCTTCACAATTTTTGAAATGGTCTATTTTACCGAACTGGCTCGTATCTTCACAACAGAACCTATTGTGCCAATGGCTGTTAATATTCCTGAACTACTACATTACCAGGACGCGTTGAGCGAATATTTTGGCGTGGTACCAAAAGTCGCGACAAAAAATGCATTGATTCTTTCACTTGAGGATGCACATAGACCGCTGATTTCTGAAAATGAACAATTGTGGGCCAGTTTTGCACCTGACCTGCACCGACAATTAAGGAAGACTGATCCTGACGGCCCCATGGGTGCGCGCGTAAAGAATGCTTTGCTGGAATTGTTGCCCGGCGGACAATCGTCAGCTCAGGCCGTCTGTGAGCGTCTTCACATCTCAAAGCGCAGCCTTCAGAGACAGTTAAAAAATGAAGGCGGTACCTTCCAGCACATTCTCGACACCACTCGCGAAGAACTATCGGTTCATTGCCTTTCCAAAAGTGATCTAAGTGTGGAGGAAATTTCATATCTGCTGGCTTATCGCGACCCAAATTCATTTTATCGCGCTTTTCAAGGCTGGACAGGTATGACCCCGAAGAATGCACGTGAAATGCATTCAGAACCGGCAAATTAGTGCATTTCGCAATATGGCAAACAACCCGGGTCAAATTGGTACAGGGCTCTAAATCTTTTGTTTATCCTGATGATTAACAACGTTGCAAGATAAGTGGCACTGACAGTGTTTGTGTAACAGAGCTTTACTTGACTTGTGGGGCTTATTAAAGTATCCGCAAGCCAGAATGATGAAGCACAACCAATTGACGTGCTGGTAGGTATTGTTCATGACGAGAGATATTCCAAAATTCTCCATTACCCACCAACAGGTTAGATTCCGGAAAATGACTTAAATCGAATCGCTTGGCGTTAGAATTTGAACGCTATCATTTGATGGTTGAAAACCGGATTTCAATTCAAGAAAGTAAACTACTACCCCATGAGTTTTGACAAGCTTGGTTTAAGCGAAAAAGTTTTGGCTGCGGTCGAAGCGTCCGGCTACAATGAGCCTACCCCTATTCAGGCGCAAGCCATACCCCATGTAATGCAACATCGAGACGTTCTGGGAATAGCCCAGACAGGAACCGGAAAAACCGCTTCTTTTACGTTGCCGATGTTATCGATCCTTGAAAAAGGCAGAGCGCGAGCGCGTATGCCACGCTCGTTAATTCTGGAGCCGACCCGTGAACTTGCGGCTCAGGTTGAAGAAAATTTTATCAAATACGGTCAGAACAACAAATTAAGTGTCGCTCTGCTTATTGGCGGAGTATCATTTGATGATCAATTGAAAAAACTTGATCGCGGTGTCGACGTGTTGATTGCTACTCCAGGCCGCCTGCTGGATCACTTTGAACGTGGTAAATTGCTGATGACGGGTGTCGATATTCTGGTGATTGATGAAGCTGACAGAATGCTCGATATGGGATTCATTCCCGATATTGAACGGATATGCAAATTATTACCATTTACCAGACAGACTTTATTCTTTTCAGCCACCATGCCACCGGAAATTGAGGGTTTGGCAGCAAAATTCCTGCATAATCCTGTCGAAATAACGGTGGCAAAATCCGCGACGACTTCTGACACCATTACACAACGCGCTGTTAGTTGTGGCAACAAGGATTTCGAGAAACGTCAGGCGTTGCGTGATCTGCTCAATGGGATTTCAGACCTTCAAAATGCAATAATTTTTTGCAACCGCAAACGAGATGTGGCGACGCTATGGCGTTCGCTGGAACAACATGGATTTTCCTGCGGTGCATTGCACGGCGATATGGACCAACGTAGCCGCACAACAATGTTGAACAATTTCAGGGACGGCAACATTGATTTGCTGGTAGCCAGTGATGTCGCAGCTCGCGGACTGGATATTCCAAATGTCAGTCATGTTTTCAATTTTGATGTATCGGTGACCGCTGAAGACTATGTTCACAGGATCGGGCGTACCGGTCGTGCAGGGCGTGAGGGCGCAACCTTTATGCTGGTTACACCTGCGGACAAAAAAGGATATGATGCAATCGAGTCTCTGATCGGGCAGACTATTGAGTGGCATGATAACCCGGTCGGTTTCTCGAGCCGAACTGGCAAAAATGCCAAAGCTAGACAAGATCAGGCAGGTTCATCAAAAGTTGGTGCGAAAAGCAAACGGTCAAAATCTGATCGCGAAGAAACAAAAAATAGAAAACAGAGTATTGCACCGGCTTCGAAAAATACTGATAAAGACTCTGATCCCGGTATAATATCCGGTAAAACATCCGGTAACAAACAAAAATCCAGAACCAAACGCCCGAATATGGTGGCATTCGCCGATGAGGATCATGTACCGGCTTTCCTGTTACGCGAGCCCAGATAGTTGAGATTTGCCAATTGATTGGGCAGTACCGGCTGGTACCGATACACCAATTTCGATTCCGCAATTTTTATTTTATTTCAATTTTCTTTGGCTTGGCGGTTTTTTATTATCCGCGCGCACTGCAACCTCAAATGCTTTCAGCGACCATTCCAGCAGTTCATCTCCATCTTCGCTCAAACGCTCAGGTATATACCAATAACCCATGGTGGTTATTTTGCCGTCTTTGCGATGGTATTCCCATTCCCTGCAATCTTCGGCAGTAAAATCACCAATTGTTTCGCTATCAGCTTTTAAGGAAACGCGCCCGTCACTTGTGGCCAATCCGAACATCAGACCATGACGAAAAACGCCTGCACCGCCGAACATCTTTTTGATTTTTGTGTCAGGGACAACGGAAAACAGATCCTCTAACCAGATCATAAAGTCTGCATCCAAAGCCATATTGTTCTCCTATTTTTAATGGTGCAATTATCAGGAATGTTCCAATTTGCCATCCCAGGTCATCGCTTCGATCTTATGCCCATCGAGATCACGAACAAAACATCCATAATAGGGTTGCCTTGACCCTGGTTCGCCTTCTTCTTTGGCACCCGCTTTAATCGCGATTTCCCAAAAATCGTCAACTGCAGATTTTGAAGGAGCAAAAAAAGCAAAATGGGTTCCATTTGCGGTTTGAGCCGCATTATCATCATGGGGAACCTGCACCCAAAACTCCGGAAAGGCTTTGCCATAGGCCACCCCACGTGAAATTTCCAGTATTCTCCTGGCCCCAATCGTTGGCATGACTAAATCATAAAATGCTGTTGCAGCGTCAAAGTTATTTGTACCGATAGAGACGTGAGACATAATTGAGGGATTTTCACTGCCCATTTGTAACTCCTGTATCTGGTAGAAATCAATTCGCATGTTCTATATTTGTTCTTACAAATGCGAATGTCAATATCAAATCCCGCATCTATGTGACAATGGGTACGTCATGTGCAGACATCGGATTGCGTCGAAATCCAACAAAACAAGTGACAAAGTTTTGAGAAAAACAACCTTGAAAAACAAAAGTAAATATGGTAATGTTGCCCCAATAATCATACTAATTTTAAGAATATCTGGAGAATATTAACTTGGAAGAATTGGGAAAATCAAGAGTTATTGTTAGAAATATTGAAAGTGGTCTTGGAATTATTATTCCAAGTAGGCGACAATATTTTGTATTAGCCTTTTTACTATTTTGGATATGTGGTTGGACTATTGGTGGAATTTCAGCAATTTCAGCCCTTCTCATTGATAATGTCCCACTGACTGCGCAAACATTCATGCTTTTTTGGTTAGGTGGATGGGCGCTTGGATGGTTTTTTGCGGCAACAACAATTCTCTGGCAACTATTTGGCGAAGAAGTGATTATTGTTACATCAGGTGTTTTGACTATTTATAGAAGATTGATTTTTGATTTTGGTAAAAAAATGTATGCTGTGGCGAACGTCAAAAACATGGAACACACTCCTCATACTGAGAGTTCATTCTTTCAAAAGCACTCCCAAAATACATCCATATTTGGAGTACCGGCAGTCAGCTTCGACTATGGTGCGAAATCAGTTAGACTTGGCAGAGGGTTGGACAATGCGGAAGTGCGGATGCTGTTGGGCACTATGAAAAAGAAAATTCCGTCAGTTTTCAGTGACTGATCAGCACCAAGGGAAATCACAACAACCGGATAACCAATTGCTGATTATACAGGCTATCCGAACTGCAGGAGTTTAAATAATCCGCGTATTCAGGACGCGCGTAATTTTTCTACCATTTCAGGTGTCATCTCTGCAGCTGTCAATTCAACAGATTCTCCGCAACCGCAGGCTGACGACTGATTTGGATTATTGAAAACAAAGCCGGTTCGCAATTTGGTTACTTCGAAATCCATTTCGGTGCCCAACAAAAACAGTGTTGCTTCACGCGCCACATAGACATCTCCAGCATCGGTTTCCACTTTATCCGATTGCGCATCAGGTTCATCGACCAGATCAACTGTGTACTCCATACCCGCGCAACCACCTTTCTTGATACCAATCTTGATACCCTGGGCCCCAGTGTTGGCGGCGATAATTTCACTCAGACGGCTTTTTGCAGCATCAGTGAGGCTCATGACCTGAAAGGTGCTCATAACTTACTCCTGGGTAAAAGCTGATGATACCCAAATCAATTCAACAGTTTTGGTGACCACTCATTAACATATATGGCGGTTAAACGCTAAAATCAATGCAGGGCAAGAATCAGAATTGATCAATTCGTTATTTGATCATCAGCCCTGCATTCCCCAAAAACCCTGAATTTGCAATCTTCGCATTTTCCCTGTTTCCGCAACAGACGATGCAGCGTTTTAAAAACCATCGGCTTGTCATCAAAAAAATGATTATTACCGATGTGCTTGATGGAGTGTGTTTCACCAAATGACTCATAGACTGCCGGTTTAAGTCCGGCAAAATATAGGCCACCGCCCTCCTCTTCCAGACGATCGGCCTCTTCACACAACATTTCGGCCCCGGCGAGATCGATAAAATTTATCCCATCGCTCATTACCACAATGTGTTTTCGGCCTTCTTTCTCGCTTACTTTGAAAAATTTTGACTGAATATAATTGATAGAACCAAAATATACCGACATATCAATTCTAAGAATTTTCAAATGTGGACATTCATCAAGGGGCTTGCTCTCAACATCGGTCAACATTGCCCGGTTATATCGGGTGTCAATGTCTGGAGCTAGAACTGCAATAACCGGCGCTGATGTGCGGCCTAAAAAAATCACCAGTGATAATATGACGCCCAGATAGATGGCAAATTCAAGTTCCAGAAACAAGGTAGCCAGAAATGTTGCTGCCATAATGACTGCTTCAGACGCATCCGATTCAACAACATGTTTAATTTGATTGCGGTCTATCAGGTTGTAGGCCACCATCATGATTATTCCGCCCATTGCAGCAATCGGCAGGTAGGCGGTCAATGGTGAGATCAGCAAAACAATCATCGCCAGAAATAAAGCCGAAAAAATTGCTGACAGCGGCGTTATCGCACCGGCATCATAATTGATACCCGAACGGGTAAACGAACCCGAACCGGCATAGGATGAAAAGAAACTGCCAACAATATTTGACAGCCCCTGACCAATGAACTCCTGGTTTCCGTCAATGCGCTGATGGGACTTGGAAGCAATTGCACGTGATATTGACACCGCCTCGATCAAACCAAGCAGTGCAATAGCAAACGCATCGGGTGCGATCTCGCGAATGCTGGTCAAAGACAAATCAGGTTTGGAAAAAGGTGGCAGATTACCCGGTATTTTTCCAACCAGATCAATCCCGACGCTGCCATCGTTCAGCAACCAGGCAAAACCACTTCCCACGATCATGGCAATTAGCAAATTGGGCCAGCCTGAAGCAAATTTCTTGACCAAAAGCGCGATCAATAGTGTCAATGCTGCGATGCCCAGCACCACCAGATTGGTGTCATTTAGCTGGTTCCAGATATCAACCCATGTATGGAGAAAGGATTCTCCTTTGGGAATATCAAGACCCAGAATGTTTTTCATTTGACTGGTCGCGATTAAAATGGCTGCGCCTGCGGTAAAACCAATTATCACAGTGTGCGAGACAAAATTAACCAAAACACCCAAGCGCGCCAAACCGAAGGCAAACTGATAAACACCGGCCAGAAATGTCAGTGTCAGGGCCAAAGAAACAAATTCCGGCGTTCCAGGTTGGGCATGACCGGATATTGTCGAGAATACGACAATTGAAATTGCCGTCGTCGGGCCGGATATCAGATGCCGGGAAGAACCGAATAATGCAGCGATTACGGGCGTAATCATCGCGGTATAGAGACCGTATTGAGGTGGAAGTCCAGCAATAAATGCAAAGGCCACGCCCTGCGGCAGAACAATTACCGCACCGGTAATGCCTGCAAAAATGTCTGCGCGAAGGGTTTGGTTGTTCACCCGTGGCAGCCACGCCAAAAAGGGCAAAATCGCCATCAGCGAATTTAACCACGCGGAGGAATATTCATGTTTTTGTTCTGCCATGGGAGCGCTCGCATGCAGAACTATGCTGCAAAATAAATAGTCACAATTACCTGAATCCCGGCCTCCAACTCCCTTTGATTGCGCCGATTCATAATGCGCCTTTTAGACCAGGCTTTTGCCGATTGATACCCAAATTCTGACCGCACATGCAAATGCACAGCAGCTATGTTGTGTTTGCAAGGGTTGGTGATATTTTATCTGCTGAAATTGGTTTGGAGGCGTTAAAAACTGACCGGCATTCTGAAGTCGAAGTTTGTCAATAATGGACTAAAACCAGCCAATTGCCACTTGAGCCTCTTCAGACATGCGATCGGGTGTCCAGGGGGGGTCAAATACCATTCGCACGTCTACACCCAAAATGCCTTCTACGGGAGAAACCGCAGTCTGTACCCAGCCAGGCATTTCACCGGCAACCGGACAACCGGGAGCGGTTACTGTCATGTCGATATTTACTGAACGGTCATCTTCAATATCAATTTTGTAGATAAGGCCAAGTTCATAGATATCTGCCGGAATTTCTGGGTCATAAACAGTTTTAATTGCAGCAATAATGTCGGCAGCCAGGCGTTCAATTTCTTCCTGGGGAATAGGTGAGTTTGTACCGGCGAGGATTGCCACCGAATTGGGAACATGATCGCCGTTAATCGCATCGATTTCTGCGGCTTTTGTGCGACTTTCAGTATTTTGATCTATATTGGTCATATCGACTTCCAGTTTCATGCATGCAATTTCAATAATCTTTGATTCAAAACCTGCCCTAGGTAAAAAAGCTTCGTGCTTTTTCAAGTGAGGCTACGAGCGTATCTACATCAGACTTTGTATTGTACAGACCAAAACTCGCACGACATGTCGAAGTTACGCCAAAATACTCCAGCAATGTTTGAGCACAATGGGTTCCAGCACGAACCGCGACCCCTTCGCGATCGATCACCATGGATACATCATGGGCGTGAATTCCCTCTAACTCAAAAGAGAATATCGCGCCTTTTCCCTGACCATTATCGGCATCTCCAAACAGGCGCAATGAATTGATTTTCAGCAATTTGTCGCGTGCATAATCCCGCAGGCTGTTCTCATGACTTAATATCGCCTGGCGACCAAGATCCTGCATATATTGCAGTGCCACTCCCAGGCCAATTGCCTGAACAATCGGTGGAGTTCCAGCTTCGAAACGATGGGGCGGATCTGCGTATGTCACGTTGTCACGCATTACATCGACAATCATTTCTCCACCGCCAAGAAACGGGCGCATGGACTTTAACAACTCCATTTTACCGTATAATACACCAACGCCGGAAGGGCCGTAGAGTTTATGACCGGTCATTACATAAAAATCCGCATCAAGATCACGAACATCAACGGGTAAATGCACCGCAGCCTGTGAACCATCCACCAGTACCGGAATGCCGCGTTTGTGCGCAATCGCGCAGATTTCCTTAATCGGTACAATAGTGCCAAGCACATTTGACATGTGGGTTATGGCGACAAGTTTTGTCTTCTTGCTTAGAGCTTGTTCGAAGCGGTTTAAGTCAAATGAACCGTCCTGATTGATGTCCACCCACCTCAAAGCCGCACCCTGGCGTTCACGCAGAAAATGCCATGGAACAATATTTGAATGATGCTCCATAATTGATAAAACAATTTCATCACCGGCAGCAATGTTGGGTTCTCCATACCCATAGGCGATCAGATTAATTGCCTCGGTTGTGGATTTGGTGAAGATAATTTCATCGACGCTTTCGGCATTCAAAAAAGTACGAACCTGCTCGCGTGACTTTTCGTAGGCATCGGTTGTGGCGTTGGAAAGGTAATGTAATCCCCTGTGAACATTTGAATACTCATGTTCATATGCGTGAGAAATTGCATCGATAACAACTTGTGGTTTTTGAGCCGAGGCCCCACTATCCAGATAGACAAGTGGTTTTCCGTGGATCAAGCGCGATAGAATCGGGAAATCTGCTCTGACTTTTTCAATGTCAAAACCAACATTTAAACCAGAATTATGAGACAAATTATCCATTGTTACTCAACCAATTATCAATACGCTCGTTGAGCACTTCACCGATCTGTTCCACTTCCAGGCTTTCGAAAACCTCAGCTACGAAGGCGGTTATCAGAAGTTCTCTTGATTGTTTTTCAGGAATACCACGCGCCATCAGGTAAAACAGTTGATCTTCATCGATATCGCTGACAGTCGCCCCGTGAGCACACTGGACGTCATCTGCAAAAATTTCCAATTCAGGCTTGGCAGAAAACTCTGAAGCATCACTCAAGAGCAGCGAGTTACATGCCATTCGGGCATCCGTTTTCTGAGCGATCGAGGCAACGTTAATCAGACCCTGAAATACCCCGTGACCGTTACCAACCACTACGTTCCTGAATATCTCATTGGAAACAGTATCAGGCACCCGGAGATCCAATCGTGTAGTGACATCAATATGGGCACCCTCACCGATCAGATTAACGCCACGAATGTTCAACTCGGAACCTTCACCAGTCACTTCAACATTGATTTCCTGTCGTACAAGTTTGCCACCGGAATTCAGTATCAAAATCGTCAATTCAGCATTCGCACCCAGATTGACGTTCAGTTGACCAAATCGAGTCGCCAGATCGCACATCTGCTGATCAATTACCCAGGTGACGATTGAACGATCGCCAACTTCCAGATCACATACCGTATTCGTTACCGCTGCGACACGGTTTGCCGTTAGATGACGCTCCATGAGGGTAAGCGAAGCTCCTGCGCCAATTTTGACCCTGTGCCTGGTTGCTGCTGATTTTGTGTCGGTCATAATATGAGAGAGACAAATTCTGTCCTCGATCAGAGCATTTTCATTGACGATTATCGTCAGGCCATCACTGGCCAATCCCATATTCATCAAGCCAATTGCATCATCTTTTGCGATTTCACCCCAATCCTGTGTTTGGCACTGGCTGGCAACCAATATCTTTTGTGGTAAAGTTGTCGCCAGTTCCGGATGATAACCGCCATTGATGATTGGTAATGTGATACCTGGCAACCCAATTTTACAGGTTGCCATGGCAGTTTTTGCGGTGGCTTCATTACTGCTGCCAACATCAGGATAATTTTTCAGCAAGTTACGCAGATCGGTATAATGCCACGCTTCCACGCGCCTGGTTGGCAGCCCTCTTTCGTTGATCGATTTAAGGGTTTGGCTGGCCTGTGGTCCTGCCTTTTGCAGAAGACCCAGCAGGGCCTCTTCTCCGATCGTATGTTTTACAGGGGTTTTCATTCTTTCACTATCCAAATTTGGGTCTGATCTTCAAGATCAACATCAGGCATAGATTTCGTCAGTTCAATTGTGTTTGGCTGCGACAATCATCTGCTGGCAGCGCCGTTATGAACCGCCAGAGCTAATTCAGGCAGCAGAGGCAATGACATCCGCATACCCGTTTTTCTCAAGATGAAGTGCCAGTTCTTTGTCACCGGATTGTATAATGCGACCATCGTACAACACGTGGACGGTATCAGGCACAATGTATTCAAGCAGGCGCTGATAATGGGTAATTACCAGAAATGCCCGGTCTTTATCACGCAATGCGTTTACACCTTCAGCAACAATCTTGAGCGCATCAATATCCAAACCGGAATCTGTTTCATCCAGAATACACAAATTGGGTTCCAGCAATGCCATTTGCAGAATCTCAGCGCGTTTCTTTTCTCCTCCGGAAAATCCGACATTCAAAGCGCGTTTCAAAATATCCATGCTGACCCCCAGATCACCTGCACTTTGCTTGACCAGGCGAATGAATTCAGGCGTCAGCAATTCGGCCTGCCCTCGTGCCTTGCGTTGGGAGTTCATAGCCGCTTTGAGGAAATTCATTGTAGCAACTCCGGGAATCTCCATAGGATACTGGAATGCAAGGAAAATTCCGGACACAGCTCGTTCATCTGGTGACATATCCAAAATATTTTCACCATTAAAGGTAACACTTCCCTCGGTCACCTCATATTTATCTCTACCAGCCAGAACATAGGAGAGCGTTGATTTTCCTGAACCATTGGGTCCCATGATGGCGGCAACCTCACCTGCTTTGATGCTCAGGTCAAGACCACGAATAATCTCAGTTTCATCTTCAACTATTTTTACGTGAAGGTTTTTTATTTCCAGCATCATTTATTTCTCATTTATATCGCGTTGATTAGTAATATTTTGGTTCTGGTAAATATGTTGTTCGGCTTTCATATTCCATTCAACAATGAATTGCCGGGTGAAAAAATCGAAAGTTAAATCTCTGGGAATGACCAAAGACTTTTGTCGCCCGCTAGTTATCCGACGCTTCCTTCTAACGAAATACCGATCAGTTTTTGCGCCTCAACAGCAAACTCCATCGGTAATTCCTGGATCACTTCCTTGACAAAACCGTTGACAATCAGGGCAATGGCCTCTTCTTCAGGAATACCACGTTGCAGACAATAGAAAAGTTGATCCTCTGAAATTCTGGACGTCGTTGCTTCATGTTCAAACTGTGCAGATGAATTTTTTGCTTCAATATAGGGTACGGTATGCGCACCGCATTCATTACCGATTAATAAACTGTCGCACTGGGTGAAGTTTCTTGCGTCCGTGGACTTTCGGTGGGCTGAAACCTGACCGCGATAGGTATTCTGGGACCGTCCAGCTGAAATACCTTTGGAAATAATCCGGCTGGAGGTGTTTTTGCCAAGATGCAACATTTTTGTTCCGCTATCCACCTGCTGAGCACCGTTGGATACCGCTATCGAATAAAATTCACCCTGGGACCCGTTTCCTCGCAGAATGCAGGAGGGATATTTCCAGGTAATTGCAGAACCCGTCTCAACCTGCGTCCACATAACTTTTGAATTATCACCGCGACAATCGGCACGTTTGGTAACGAAGTTGTAGATGCCACCTTTGCCGTTTTCATCTCCGGGATACCAGTTTTGTACCGTAGAATACTTAATCTCGGCGTCTTCCATAGTAATCAGTTCGACTACTGCCGCATGAAGCTGATTTTCATCGCGCTGGGGAGCGGTGCAACCTTCCAGATATGAGACATAAGAACCTTTTTCCGCAATGATAAGGGTGCGTTCAAATTGACCTGTGTTCAGTTCATTGATCCGGAAATAGGTTGAAAGTTCCATTGGACAACGTACACCCTCCGGGATGTAAACGAAGGAACCATCGGTAAATACTGCACAATTAAGTGCTGAATAATAATTATCACTGACCGGTACAACGGAGGTCATATACTTTTTGACCAGTTCAGGATGTTCGATAATCGCCTCAGAAATCGGGCAGAATATCACACCGGCTTTGGCCAGTTCCTCGCGGAAGGTAGTGACGACCGATACACTGTCAAATACCGCATCAACAGCAATTTTGGAGTTTTTTACACCCGCCAGTAGTTCCTGCTCACGTAGCGGGATGCCCAATTTTTCATAGGTTTTCAACAGTTCGGGATCGACATCGTCAATCGTATTGGGACCCTCATCAAATCCTTTGGGGGCTGCATAAAAATAGATTTCGTCAAAATCAATTTTTGGATAACTGACTCTTGCCCAACCAGGTTCATCCATCGTGAGCCAGCGGTGATAGGCATCAAGACGCCATTCCAGCATCCACTCCGGTTCATTCTTTTTCGCAGAAATAAAGCGAATAACGTCTTCACTCAAACCCTTA
This sequence comes from Hyphomicrobiales bacterium, assembly GCA_024224595.1. GTDB lineage: Bacteria > Pseudomonadota > Alphaproteobacteria > Rhizobiales > Rhizobiaceae > JAAEMP01. Next base: position 249 of record JAAENI010000252.1, on the reverse strand, counting down.
GGAGCTTTTTCGGATTCAATATCGGTGTGGAATTGGGACAACTCCTCGTAGTCCTGATCGCCTGGCCGCTCCTGCGACTCCTCGCGAAGGTTCACCAAGGGTCGTGGTACCGCTGGCTTGCCGAGGCTGGCTCCGCAGGGATTGCCGGTCTCGGAATCTACTGGGTTGTGCTAAGGAATTGGGGCTGATGAAAGTCCATCTGGTCGACGGAACCTACGAGCTGTTTCGGTACTTCTTTGCCGTGCCCTC
>JAAENI010000251.1 GCA_024224595.1 Hyphomicrobiales bacterium | reverse complement strand
TTTGTGTTTCCTGCTCTTCCACTAATTTCACAAAATCATCTCCCTTGTTGAAGATATCCACCCAGCCATTTCTGTCGCGGACAACTTTCCATTCCGGTGTGGAATACATTGCAGCAAGTGATTCCTGATATTCTGTTTTCTTCGCGTCGCTCAAACCTGGCGCTGCGAAAAAGCCGCGCCAATTGACAAACTCAGCTCCAGGGGCACCAGCGCTGTCACAAGTTGGCGTATCTGGTGAAGATGGAAGTGCGGCTTTTGAGGTGACACACAGAATACGGACTTCTCCCTGTCTTGCCAATTCAATGGCCTCACCAAATCCAGTTGACAATGCCTGAATTTCACCGCTCAACAATCCGGCCATTGCTTTGCCACCAGCATCATAGGGAATATATTTTACTTTAGTCGGATCAGCACCAGCCTTTTTCATCACCAGCGCCGTCACAAGATGGTCCATACCGCCTGCAACTGAACCACCGCCAATTGCCACTTTTGTAGGATTGGCATTATAGGCATCCAGCAATCCCTTGAAATCGGCAATTTTGGAATCTTTGTTCACAACCAGCGCAGCATAATCACCAATTGTTCCAGCAATTGGGGTAAGATCTCTAAATGATTGCGGAAACACTTTCTGAAGTGAACGAATGACAATGGGTGTGGAATTCACCATCAATATTCCATCATCTTTCACTTCAATCAGATGGGCTATGGCTTTACCACCCCCGCCACCAGACATATTTTCGTAGGTTGCCTGGGCCAGTATTCCTGATTTGGTCAAGGCTTCACCAACACCACGCGCGGTTCCATCCCAGCCACCACCAGGTCCGCCTGGAATGAGAAAGTGAATTTTGTCCATCATTTTATCCGCTGCAACAACACTTGAAGTCGCCGCAATTGTGAACAGGGTTGCAGCAAAAGCCGCTCGAATTGATTTATGCATAATGTTCTCCCGTGAAAAACCGGTCATTTGCCGGTGATCATACCAGCAAAACACATGAACCTGTCAGAAAGCTGACAATCTCAGAAAATATCGGGGAAGCTGGAAATAATTCTAGTGTTAACGCACACGCAACGCTTTATTCCAGCGTTCTATCAGCCGCGATCTTTTCACCTGATCCAGATAAACCAGCAATCCTGGGCTAACAGGGATAGGACGCAATTGTTTTCCTGCCTTACGACGCAGTGAACTTGCGGTGTTTTCATCAGACAGCTGCGGATGCAGGGCCCGAATTCCGGTTTTCTTCGCTAAAACTTCCTGCCCAATTCTGGACATTAAAAATGACAGAAGTTTTTGTCCCTGTTGTTGTGTTTCTGCAGCTTCCGGGATCAACGCAATACGCGACATCACGACGGTATGATCAGTTGGTAAAATAATTCCCAGATCAGGATTATGCTCCGCCCATGATTTTGCATATGACCCCAATATGTTATAGCCGATTGCCGATCTTCCATCAGCAACCCGTTGCAAAATCGCAGATGATTTTGAAAATAATTTTACACCCGATGAACCCATCTCTTGCACGAGTTGCCAGATTTCGCGATAATGTTCTTCATCACGCGCCAAAAACAAAAATCCCAATCCGGCCCGCTCGATATCATAAGTGGCTATTCGCCCATAAAACAAGTTGTTATGGCTGCTTAGAAACTGGGATAGAGCCGCTCGTGTCTTTGGTATTTCCATGCCATCGAAACTCGGTTTGTGATAAATCATTACAGCTGGCTCATAGGTTAGCGCAAATGCGGTGTTTCGCCATTTTGCCCAGTTTGGCCAGTTTGCAATTTCCGTAAAATTGACCCGCTTTGCATATCCGTCATTTGCCAGTTTCATTTGCAAATCCATAGCTGACGAGATTACCAGATCAGCTGTAGCGATACCCTCATCGGTTTCACGAACCACGCGTTCATGAATTTCTAGCGTCTGCAATTCATGATAAATTACAGAAATATCCGGATTGATTTGTTGATAGGCCTCGATCAGGGGTCTGGCGGCGCTGGTATCAAGTGAAGAATAGACAATAACAGAGTTCTGTTCATCCTGAGCAGGAAAGGAAACTTTTTCCGCCATTGCAACTGAACACCAGCAGAACAGAATAACGGTCAATATGGTGTTCTTGAGTTTCATGTGTTTATGATGCACGAACAACTCATCCTTCACAAGTTGTATCGGCTGCCATATAAATTGCCTTCTGAAAGGAGAGTTCATGCGGGTTCTGGTCGTCGAAGACAACAAAAAACTGGCAGCTGGCCTGACCAGCGTACTGAGATCCAATCAATATGTCGTTGATGTCGTTGCAAATGGTGTCGACGCAGACGCTGTAATTACCGCCCAACGTTTTGATCTTATTATTCTTGATCTCAACCTGCCCGACATGGATGGTCTGCAGGTATTGCGCAATCTTCGTGGTAGAAAAATCGCAACACCAGTACTGATACTCACGGCACGAGGAGATCTTGACGACCGGGTAAAGGGTCTGGATATAGGTGCTGATGATTATATGGTCAAGCCGTTTGAGATAGATGAACTGGAAGCACGCGTTCGAGTATTGCTGCGCCGTAATGCTGGAAATTCGACATCCAAAATCAAACTGGGGCCATTAATTCTGGATATCGAAAACAACACGTTATCGGCCAACTCTGCTCCAGTCGATATTTCGATGCGAGAATTAAATGTCTTGACTGTGATGATGATGTCCCCTGCCCGCATCATCCCCAAAATTCAAATTGTTGATTCTCTGTCTACTTTTGACAGCGATATCAGTGACAATGCCATTGAACAAATTGTCAGCCGCCTGCGAAAACGATTGCATTCTTTCGGGATCAACATACGAACCGCCCGCGGTTTGGGCTATTATCTGGATTTTGAATCAGTACAAAATGAATAACATTTCAAAATCATATTCACTCAGACGTCGGCTATTGCTCTGGTTATTGGGCCCGCTCTGCATTCTGGGTGCTTCAGCTCTCATCGATGCCTATTATTCAGCGCGACAGACAGCCAATGAGGTTTTTGACCGGGTTCTCGCCGGATCGGCGTTAGCCATCTCAGAGCGGGTATTTGTCAATGAAAAGTCAAAACTGGATGTCGATATTCCTTATGTCGCCCTGGAAATGCTCACTTCAGCGGCCCATGATCGAGTATTTTACCGTATTGATGGACCCAATGGCGTATTCATTACCGGTTACAAAAACCTGCCGCTGCCCGCGCCGACAGACACTTCTCAACGTATTAAATTTCTGGATGACAATTTTAGAGGAGCGCCCATACGGGTTGCTATCTTAACCGGTATTGCCTCAACAGGTGAGAACCCCGTCTCCTATCGCGTTGCCATCGCGGAGACAACCAATGCGCGAGATGCATTAACACGAAAAATAATCATTCGCACTGCCTTGCGTTTAGCGCTGCTGATTTTTGCAGCGGTTATCATTGTCTGGATTGCGGTGGCCCGATCCCTTATTCCCCTAAAAAGGCTGGAGGAAGCAATCGGGCGACGCAGCTCTGATGATTTACGGGCTATTCATCATCATGTCCCCAAAGAGGTTGACGGGTTGATCAGGACTATTAATCAATTCATGAAACGTCTGGATAACGCGCTTACCGCATTGAAGCATTTCTCAGGCAATGCCAGTCATCAAATCCGAACCCCGCTGACAATTATCAAAACCCAATTGGCATTGGCCCGACGATCTGATTCACTAGATTCCGCGCTCACCGCCGTAAAGATTTGCGATGAGGCTGTCAGCGAAGCAGAACGCACACTTTCCCAACTGTTATTATTGGCCAGAATCGATGGCGAGGCCTCAAAAGATCTGACCAACTCAAAAACCGATCTTACTCAAATTGCGATGAATGTATGTGAAACTTACGTCATTGAAGCTGCAAATGCCGGTTTTGATCTGGGTTATGAAGGAGAAAAACAGGTTGAATGCCGCGGCGACCCGGTACTGTTGAGGGAACTTTTACGAAATCTCATCGACAATGCAATCAAACATGCGACAAAGGGAACTCATATTACTGTTCGTGTGATTGCTGAACACGGCTATGCGATTTTACAGGTTGAGGATGATGGAACCGGTATGTCGACAATTCAGCAACAACTGATCATGAATGGCATTACTCCCGCAAAAAAAATAGGTGACAGGGACACCGGACTTGGCCTGCCCATTGCGTTCGAAATTGCCCGGTTGTTCTCAGGCACCGTTGAATTGAATTCAGCATCGGGAGAAAATGGTATGTTGATCAAAGTAAAATTAAATTTGGTGAATTAGAAACTGTAACACTCAATCGGTTTCAATAATATCAGAGGCTGACACCAAATCCCTGATTGAAACAGTGGTACATTTTTTGGTAAAACATTACCAGCAGATGGAGCAAATAAATGCCGCAAACCATAATGATCACTGGAGCCGGGTCCGGGATTGGCAAAGCTACCGCCCTGCAATTCATCAAGTCTGGTTGGAATGTGGGATTAGTTGGTCGCCGCAAAACTCCATTGCTGGAGATTGCGGAAACGACTGAGGCAGCCCTAGCTCTATCCTGTGATATTACCAACGAATCGGCTGTCAAAACCGCATTTTCAAAAACTGTTGATAGTTTTGGCCGAATTGATGTGCTGTTTAATAATGCAGGTATTTTCACGCCTGGTGCAGCAATTGATGAGATTTCGCTGGAAGACTGGAAATACAGCGTCGATGTCAATTTGACCGGTAGTTTCATTTGCGCAAAACAGGCGTTCAAGGTCATGCGATCCCAGAACCCCCAGGGTGGTCGCATCATCAATAATGGTTCAATTTCCGCCCAGTCTCCAAGACCCCATTCAACGTCTTACACTGCCACCAAACACGCGATTACAGGCCTGACCAAATCAATTTCCCTGGACGGGCGGCCTTTCAATATTGCTTGCGGACAAATCGATATTGGCAACGCGCGCACAGAAATGGTAAAAGCTCTGGCGCACCGTAATACCGCCGCTGGCAGAGATCCCGAATATACGATGGACGTTGATGATGTAGCACGAACTCTATTACATATGGCTGAACTGCCACTGGAGGCGAATGTACAGTTCATGACCATCATGGCAACCAAAATGCATCTGATCGGCCGCGGCTAGTGGATTGTTCGAGACAATGAAAGCACCATTATGCCAAAACTAGCTGCAAACCTCAACATGATGTTTAATGAAGTTCCTTCCATGGATCGTTTCGCAAAGGCATCAGTTGCAGGTTTCAAAGGAGTCGAATTCCTTTTCCCCTATGATTATTCACCCAACGAAGTGGCAGATCAATTACACAAAAACGACCTTCAAATGGTGTTGTTTAACATGAAACCGGGAAACTGGCAGGCAGGTGAAAGGGGCCTGGCCTGCATACCTGGCAGGGAATCTGAATTTAAAGACAATCTGGCACCTGTACTGGAATACGCCCGCGATCTTGACTGTCGGCAGGTTCACATGCTGGCCGGTATTCATGACAAGAAAATTCCGCTTCAACAGGCCCGCGAAACCTTCATTAACAACCTGCGGATTGCTGCCAGAACTTGCAATGAAAGTGATATCACTGTTCTCATTGAGCCCATTAATCAACAGGATATGCCGGGATATTTTTTGAGCACCCAGGCCCAGGCTATAGAGTTGATTGCGGAAGCCAATGAACCCAATATTGCACTCCAGATGGACTTTTATCATTGCCAGATAAGTGAGGGAAATCTGGCCGGTCATCTGCGAGAAAATATTGGTTGTATCTCCCACATTCAAATTGCCGGTTCACCTGACCGTCATGAACCAGACAATGGCGAGATCAATTATCCTTTCCTCTTCGACCTCATCGACAGTCTTGGATATCAGGGTTGGATTGGCTGTGAATACAGACCAAAAGGTAACACTGAGGCGGGCTTGAGTTGGGCATCTGAATATCTTGGTGTTTTGGCGCCGGGCAATTGATGATCAATTATCAAATATTCATTGATAGAGAGCCTGAAATTCCACTGTTTTTAGATCACAATTTTTCTGACACATGTAATATTAGGAATTTTGGACCTGTTTTAAGAATACACAAGAGGGTTTGTCATGAGTGACGAAAAATTATTGCGTGGTCGTGTGCTAAGTTTCAAACGTGAGCCCGACGCAATCAACGACAGCAGTTCATATGATTATATCGAGGATGGAGCAATTGTCATTCGACAGGGCATGATCGCTGCTGTTGGACAATTTAATGATCTGTCCAGGAAGCTTGACAGTAATGCCATAATTATCGACCATCGCCCGCATCTGCTTATGTCAGGGTTCATCGACACACATATTCATTTTCCACAGGCCCAGGTTATTGCCTCCTGGGGTGCGCAGCTTCTGGACTGGCTGAACACCTATACATTCCCTGAAGAAACAAAATTCAGCAATGCTGAACATGCGAAAAAAATCGCATCTGCTTTTATTGATGAACTCATTCGCCACGGCACGACCACTGCGGTTGCCTATTGCTCTGTCCATCCCCAATCAGTTGACGCCTATTTTGGTGAAGCTGCGGTCAGAAATATGCGCATGATTGGAGGTAAAGTCATGATGGACCGCAATGCTCCCGAAGGCGTTCTGGATACGCCACAATCAAGTTATGATGCCAGCAAATCGCTAATTGAACGCTGGCATGGAAACGGTCGTTCTTCATATGCAATTACACCAAGATTTGCCATTACCTCAACGCCACAACAATTGGAGATGGCGCAGGCATTAGTGCAAGAACACCCTGAATGTTATGTGCAGACCCATTTGTCAGAAAACCATGCGGAAATTGAATTTACTGCTGAACTTTATCCCGAAGCCCGTGATTATCTGGACATTTACCAACATTACGGTCTGTTGGGACCGCGAAGCCTGTTTGGTCACTGTGTCCATCTCAAGCCCCGTGAGCGCGCCGCCATGGCCCAAAGCGGGTCAGTGGCGGTCTTCTGCCCAACTTCCAATCTGTTTTTGGGAAGTGGCCTATATGATGAGGCTGGCCTCAAATCCAGCGGCGTAAAAACAGCCATTGCCACCGATGTCGGCGGCGGCACCAATTATTCAATGTTGAGAACACTTGATGAAGGATACAAGGTCCTGCAACTGCAACGCCAGCAAATGAACCCGCTAAAATCTTTCTACTGGATAACGCGGGGCAATGCAGAGGCTTTAAGTCTTGAGGATAAAATAGGCACACTTGATGCGGACAGCGAAGCAGATATCGTCATACTTGATGCCAGTGCCACGCCCGCCATGGCACTTAGAATGGAAACTGTGAAATCTTTGAGCGAGGAACTATTCGTATTACAGACACTGGGCGATGATCGTTCAATTGTTGAGACCTATATCGCGGGCGAATCTTGCAAGCGATAAATTTGGAAACCCACCAGTGAGCGGGTGCGAAGATGTTTGTTCTTCAAACAATCGGATGGCGGCAATGCGGACCTTTTACCGTTTGGGATTTCGATTGTTGTTCAACCAACGACATGACTGTCAGCGTCGCGAAGTGCCAGAAGCTGACAGTCAGCTGTGTCTCTTAGTCCCCGGATCAACTCCATGTTGTGCCGGAACCCAATGGATTTACTTACTTGATTGCCCTGACTAGACCGCTTCTTGTTTACACGGAATCATTTGACCGTTTATTCACGTTTACTGGCAAGGCATGATTTTCGCCGTGGTCTGGTTGACCACAAGAAAAGCATAACGCTGTCCAGAAAGCGTGAATAAACGACCTTCGGTGGA
>JAAENI010000250.1 GCA_024224595.1 Hyphomicrobiales bacterium | reverse complement strand
GTTGAAAATTCTACCGCTTGGCTCGGGAAGTCAACAATATTATGAGAATTTGCGCTTCCCTTAGACTGGTTAATGGCCCATGTCAAAACCCAATTGAAAAAATTAGCGATTTATTGTTGCCACTTGATGACGCCAGACAGTATTGATGGTATCTGGCGTCGATAAAACAGGGATGCAGAGGACCAATTTCTTCTATTTCTTAATTTGTTGGCCTGGACTTTAAATGAAAGTGAGAATTGAATTTGGCAGCTAATATGCAACCCTTGATATCCAGGGCAATCAAAACCCTTTCCGGCAATGTTGAAGTTCCCGGTGATAAATCAATTTCTCATCGCTCAGCCATATTCGGCCTGCTGTGTGTTGGTGAAACCAAAATTACCCATATGCTTGAATCCGAAGATGTTCTCAATTCACTTCATGCAGCAAGAGCTTTGGGAGCGTTGGTGGACAAAATTGATGATCAATGGATCATCAAAGGTGCCTGCAACGGTGCATTGCTTGAGCCTGACCACAGGCTGGATTTTGGAAACTCCGGTACCGGGTGCAGGCTTTTCATGGGTTTGCTTGGAACCTATGACTTTCCATCGACATTTATTGGGGATGCTTCTTTATCGTCGCGACCAATGAACCGAATTCTTGATCCTTTGCAATTGTTTGGCACCCAAATTCTGGCACAACAGCGCGATGGCAGATTACCGATTACCATCCGCGGCCCTGAATTTGCGGCGCCTATCAAATACCGGGTACCGATGGCGTCAGCCCAGGTAAAATCAGCGGTATTGTTGGCAGGATTGAACGCACCTGGTATCACTCAGGTTGTTGAACCGGTCATGACCCGGGATCATACCGAGAAGATGCTGGCTGGTTTTGGCGCCAACATTGAGATTAATACCGACAAATATGGTGCGCGCTCAATTGAGCTTGAGGGTCAATGTGTTTTGAATGGATGTGATATTCATGTGCCCGGTGACCCTTCTTCTGCCGCCTTTCTGATCGTTGCCGGGCTTATTGTGCCCGACAGCAGAATTACCGTTCGTAATGTATTGATGAATCCTACCCGTACCGGCCTGATTACAACGTTGCTGGAGATGGATGCAAATATCGAGATAATGGACCAGCGCCTCAGTGGAGGTGAGGAACTTGCTGATCTGGTTGTCAACTCCTCGGAATTGAAAGGAGTAACAGTGCCCGGTGAACGCTCAGCATCAATGATTGATGAATATCCAATATTGGCAGTGGCAGCGGCATTTGCCGACGGCAAAACTACAATGCTTGATGTTGGTGAACTGCGTGTCAAAGAAAGCGACCGGTTGCGGGCTGTCGCCGATGGACTTGGCGCTAATGGCGTGGATTTTGTCGAAGGGGAGGATTTTCTGATCATTAATGGAAACCCCGGAAACTCAGGAATGGGCGGTGGCTTTGTAAAAACTCACCATGATCACCGGATCGCTATGAGTTTTCTGATAATGGGAATGGCGACAGAAAAGCCCGTGACAGTTGACGATGGCAATATTATTGCAACCAGTTTTCCACAATTTCTTCAGTTAATAGAAGAATTGGGGGCAGACATCGGGCAAACCTCAACATGAATGATCGCTCGCAAGCCACTTCAGATTCAGCTTTTGTAATTGCTATTGACGGACCTGCCGCATCGGGCAAGGGCACATTGTCCAGACGGTTGGCGGAAGAATTTGGCTATGCTCACCTTGATACTGGCTTAACTTACCGGGCAGTTGGCCATGCTTTACTGCAAAATGATCTACCTCTGGACAATGAAGCTGTTGCTGTTGAAATTGCAAAAACGATCGATCTGTCGAAACTCGACCGCGCCGTTTTGTCAGATCATGCTATCGGCGAGGCGGCGTCTATCGTTGCTGTAATGGGTAGCGTCCGGCGTGCGTTGGTTGATGCCCAGAGAAAATTTTCAAAAACCCTACCCGGTACAATTCTTGACGGGCGCGATATCGGCACTGTGGTTTGCCCGGATGCAAACATCAAATTCTATGTTGTCGCCAGTCCCGGAGTGCGGGCGGGACGCCGGTTTGAAGAAATTGTCAACAATGGCGGCACCGCAATTTATGATGATATATTGCGGGATATCAGAACGCGGGACGAGCGCGACATGGGGCGCAAAGACAGTCCCTTAAAACCAGCAGGAGATGCCCACTTGATTGATACATCAAAAATGGATATAGAAACAGCGTTCCAGACAGCAAAAGCGATCGTTAAGAAAACTCTAGCCGTTTGAAACGCTAATTTGAAGTAACGATTTGTAATGTAGTTCTGCGTTGCAATTCAAATTCAGAAAATGACATTCGTGCAGTGCTGATATTGATTGTCGGCACTGATTCGTTAATTTTCTGAATGCTTTTAATCAAAACTTAACAACAGGTTAGCGCCTTTTTACGCCAAAAACGATGATTTTTCCAATAGATCAGGTCATTGTTTAGCGGGTAACCCGCGGAAATTGCGTCAAACCACGATGAAACACTAACCATTGGCGTACAGGATCTGATTTGATCAGACCGACCAGGAGAATTAATGACAACTGCAAATCCAACACGAGACGAGTTTGCCGCTCTTCTCGAAGAATCCTTTGGCGATAACGATGTCCTAGAAGGCGCGGTCGTAAAGGGAACCATCACAGCAATTGAAAAAGATTTGGCTGTGATCGATGTGGGCCTCAAAGTAGAAGGCCGAGTACCGCTTAGAGAATTTGGCGCAAAAGCCAAAGACGGCACAATGAAACCTGGCGATGTGGTCGAGGTTATGGTAAAGCGCATTGAAAACGCGATGGGTGAGGCTGTTCTCTCCCGCGAAGATGCGCGCCGGGAAGAAAGCTGGATCAAGCTGGAAGTTCAATTTGGTAACGAGGAAAAAGTTGAGGGCGTTATCTTCAATCAGGTCAAAGGTGGATTTACCGTTGATCTCGATGGAGCAACCGCGTTTCTTCCGCGCTCACAAGTCGATATCCGCCCTGTGCGTGATGTAACACCTTTGATGAATACACCACAGCCGTTCTTGATTTTGAAAATGGATAAACGTCGCGGCAATATTGTTGTTTCCCGCCGTTCTGTTCTTGAAGAAAGCCGTGCGGAACAACGTTCAGAGATCGTTCAAAACCTTGAAGAAGGTCAGGTCGTTGAAGGTGTCGTTAAAAATGTAACTGATTATGGTGCATTTGTCGATCTGGGCGGTATTGACGGTCTGTTGCATGTGACTGATATGGCTTGGCGTCGTGTCAATCACCCAAGTGAAATTTTGACCATCGGGGAATCTGTGAAAGTTCAGATTATCCGTGTCAATCAGGATACTCATCGTATTTCACTTGGAATGAAACAACTGGAAAGCGACCCTTGGGGTCTGGTGGAAACCAAATACCCATTGCAGTCAAAAGTAACCGGTCGTGTTACAAACATTACTGATTATGGTGCTTTTGTTGAGATTGAACCTGGCATTGAAGGCCTTATTCACGTTTCAGAAATGTCGTGGACCAAGAAAAACATTCATCCTGGTAAGATCGTTTCAACTTCCCAGGAAGTAGAAGTAGTCGTGCTTGAGGTTGATCCTTCAAAACGCCGTATTTCACTTGGCCTTAAACAAACGCTGGAAAATCCCTGGGTTGAATTTGCCGACAAATTCGTCAAAGGAACCGAAGTTGAAGGTGAAGTTAAGAACAAAACCGAGTTTGGTTTGTTCATCGGCCTTGAAGGTGATGTGGATGGCATGGTTCATTTGTCAGACCTCGATTGGAACCGATCAGGTGAAGAGGCTATCGAAGATTACAACAAGGGCGACATGGTAAAAGCCGTTGTTCTTGAAGTTGATATCGAAAAAGGCCGTATTTCTCTGGGTATCAAGCAGGTTGGCGGCGATCCTATTGCCGATGGTGCTCAATCAGGCGCCTTGCGCAAAGGTGGCGTTGTTACCTGTGAAGTGATCGAGGTAAAAGATGGCGGACTGGAAGTAACATTGGCAGATGGGGATATTAAATCCTTCATCAAACGCGCTGATTTGTCCCGGGATCGTGATGAGCAGCGTCCTGAACGCTTCTCTGTTGGCCAAAAGGTAGATGCACGAATTACCCAATTCGACAAGAAATCCCGTCGCATTGCGGTATCCATCAAGGCGCTTGAAATTGCCGAAGAAAAAGAAGCCGTGGCTCAATACGGGTCGACTGATTCTGGCGCGTCATTGGGTGACATTTTGGGGGCAGCTCTTAAAAATCGCGAAGGCGATGAAGACTAAAACCTGAAAATGGCTTGCAAACAACTAAACCCGCGCTTTTCGGCGCGGGTTTTTTGTGTCAGTACAGGATTTTGTTGAGAAACGGTATATGAAACCTGACAGTGGCAGAAAATTAATGCGCTTATTACCTTGAAAACAACGCAGCAATCTGTATTTTTGCGCCAAAGCACCGCCTGTTCTTTAAACCAACTTACAGGCCGTCCTGATAAAGTACACTTGGAGAGATTTTAAATTGGTTATCGATGCTGAAACCATTATTGATCGCAGACAATTGCGCAGAAAATTAACATTCTGGCGGATTGTCACCTTTATAATATTGGCAGGACTAATTCTGGCACTGGTTAAAGCTACCGGCGTTGGAGACCATTTAAGCAAAAAAAGTCGCGATCATATTGCCCGAGTGAAAATTACCGGCGTAATTACCAATGACCTGCCATTGTTGAAGTTATTGGGTGAATTGAAAAAGGATAAGAATGTTAAAGGTGTAATTCTCAACATATCCTCACCTGGTGGCTCTACTGTTGGTGGAGAAGCAATTTACGAAGCTGTGCGTCGAATTGCCGAAATAAAACCCGTCGCTACCAGCGTTGGAACGCTTGCAGCATCAGCTGGATATATGATTGCGTCAGCCAGTGATCATATTGTTGCACGCCGGTCATCAATTGTCGGATCCATTGGTGTGATATTTCAATATGCTGACGCTTCGGCATTACTGGAAAAGATCGGTGTGAAGGTGAAGGAAATCAAATCTTCGCCCTTAAAGGCCGAACCTTCTCCGTTCCACGCAACCACCCAGGAAGCCAGGGATATGATCAATCGGGTCGTGCTTGATTCTTACAATTGGTTTGTCGAATTAGTGGCCGAGCGCAGAAATATCAGTAAAGCTGAGACCCTTAAACTGGCTGATGGCAGTGTTTTTTCAGGGTCCCAGGGCCTGGGCAACAAATTGATTGATGCAATTGGTGATGAAGATACGGCTAAAAACTGGCTGGTAAAAGAAAAGGGTATCTCAAAGGACCTTAAAATTGTCAGCTGGAGCCCAAAACGCAAACAAGATGGGATATTTGAAAATCCCGCCAGTTTAGTGTGGCTTCTTAACAAATTTGGCTTAGATATCTCTCCAAATGCCGCAAATGAGCTCAGTAAACGCATTCCAAGGCGACTGTTTCTTGACGGTTTGGTTTCAATGTGGCTAAATTCAAATAGTTTGATTGATAAAAGGGTAATGATGCGATGATCAAATCTGAAATTGTCCAGCATATTGCAGATAAAAATCCACATCTATACCAGCGAGATGTAGAAAATATTGTCAATGCCATATTGAATGAAATCACCGAGGCATTGGCCAATGGCAACCGCGTCGAATTGAGAGGTTTTGGCGCATTTTCAGTCAAAAACAGAAAACCGAGAATTGGCCGAAATCCACGGACGGGTGAAAGCGTAGAAGTTGGTGAGAAATGGGTACCGTTTTTTAAGACCGGTAAGGAACTTCGTCAACGCCTCAACGCCAATCGCACCTAGGTCTAAATAGTATAACCCTATGTGGCTATGATAAAATTACGCTGAGCCATTGAAGAAGAAAAATGATGACGGTGGATTATTGCTTTTGTGATCATTACCTATTTTTTCACACCTAAAAAGCAGGATATTTGAATGAAAAAACTGATTTCGCTAGCGATATTTGTGCCACTTGCCATCGTGTTGATTGTGCTTTCTGTAGCCAATCGCCATCCGGTTACCTTTAATATGGATCCTATTAACCCGGCGCAGCCTTTTTTGGCGTTTACAATGCCGTTTTTTGTATTCCTGTTTTTGGCTCTGGTTACAGGATTATTACTTGGCAGTGTTTTTACCTGGTTTTCCCAATCAAAACATCGAAAATTCGCCCGTGAAAAAAAGCATGAGGCTGCCAAATGGCAAAATGAGGCAAAAGAGCAGAAACAACGTGCCGAACAAGCTGTGACTTTAAGTAGTTCATCATCAGTGCCAGTAAACTCAACAGGCAATATACCCTCCCTGCCTAATAAGGCGGCATGAATAATCGCAATTATCAGGCCGCGTTGTTCCAATGGTAAAATAACAAAGCTGAAACCTCCAAATTTAACAGCCTTAGTCATGATTTGGGGTAAATTTTGCAAACCTCATATTGGCTGAGAAACCTCGATTATAGTTCATTCTAACTCTTATGTGAGATAAGAGCTGATCAATTAACATTTTATCAGTTGAAATAACGGCTTATGGCACAGAACCACAAGAAAAATGCTCCCACAAGAACAAAAACCAATTCTGCATCTGGCATCCGGAACCCCAACGAGGATTTTAATCCAGTCCTGAAACAAACAGATCATACAAAGCCTATTGAACGACCTGCCCCTGCAAATTCTTCAAATATTGATGATTCAGCCCAGCGTCCGGGTAGGCAGGCAACAAGCGTGCGTTTGCCTGAGACGGTACCACTGATATTGGAAACCAATAGTAATTCCGAATATGCTCTGTTGGACAGTGGAAAGGGGCGCAAACTTGAACGCTATGGGCCTTATGTAATTGATCGCCCGGAGGCCCAGGCTTTTTGGCAATGCGAAGATGAAAGCAGGAACTGGCAAAAAGCAGATGCAATTTTTAACAGCGAAAAAGATGAGGAGGGAATGGGCCGTTGGAAGTTCCCCAAGACACCGTTGGGTGAAACCTGGCCGCTATATTGGAATGGAACACAAGGACGATTGGACTATTATGGGCGTTTCACATCGTTTCGCCATGTCGGAGTATTTCCAGAACAAGCTGCTCATTGGCAGTTTATAGAAGACCAAATTATTGCAAGAACCAAGCAGTCAAAACCTGCAAAATTACTTAATCTTTTTGGCTATACCGGGATTGCTTCGCTGGTTGCTGCAAGGGCGGGTGCCAGTGTAACTCATGTTGATGCTTCAAAAAAGGCCATTGGATGGGCAAGGGAAAATCAACAATTGGCAAATTTGCAGGATAAACCGGTCCGTTGGATTTGTGATGATGCGGTAAAATTTTGTGAGCGTGAATTGAGACGTGGAAACCAGTATGACGCGATTATCTTGGACCCCCCCAAATATGGGCGGGGGCCCAAAGGAGAGGTGTGGCATTTATTTGAAAGCCTTCCTCATATCGTTGATTTATGCCGAAAACTTGTTTCTAAAGAACCCGCTTTTGTAATCCTTACATCCTATTCAATTCGTTCCTCATTCTATGCCATACATGAATTGATGCAGGAAGTTTTTGGAGATTGTGGTGGTAAACTGCAATCGGGTGAGTTGATCTTGAAAACGCTGGATTCCAAACGTTTATTGTCGACTTCGTTATTCTCGCGCTGGATAGCTTCACAGGACAAACGCTGATGAATAGAGAGCGAAAAAGCATCGGGCAGATCAAGCAAATTACCTCACCTTCAAACACGATTATCAAGAACATAAAAGGCCTCCAACTAAAGAAAAATCGGGATGCAGAGGGTCTGTTTGCTTGTGAGGGTCTGAAGCTGGTAATCAATGCAATTGACAACGGCTGGAACATGAAAACATTGATTTATGCCCATAATTTGACAGATCAACCTCATTTCCTGAATATTGCAGCAAAGGCACGAACCAATGGGACAGACCTGCTTGAAGTCAGCGAAAAAGTCCTTGGTTCGCTCACTCGTCGGGACAATCCACAGCTGGTGGTTGGTGTGTTTTTCCAAAAATGTACAGAGCTGTCGAGCATTAAGCTCGGCACGAATGACTTTTGGATCGGGTTAGACCGGGTCAGAGATCCGGGAAATTTGGGAACCATTATCCGAACGGCTGATTGCGTGGGAGCAAAAGGCGTTCTATTGATTGGTGATTCGACAGATCCATGGTCACTGGAAGCTGTTCGCGCAACTATGGGATCTATTTTCAACATTGAAATCGTCCGGTGCGGTCAGAGTGAATTTATCAAATGGAGAGTGGAATGGGACGGATTGGTGATCGGCACTCATTTGAAGGGAGCCGTCGACTACCGTTCAATTGACTATCACAACAAACCGGTATTAGTTTTAATGGGAAATGAGCAAAATGGCCTACCGGAAGATTTGGTATCGCTTTGTACTGACAACGTCCTGATACCGATGGCTGGAAAAGCGGATTCATTGAATCTTGCAATCGCCACCGGTATCATAGCCTTCGAGGCGAGAAGGACATATCTGAAAATGCCGAAAAATATCAGCGTGAATTAAAACACCTTTGATGGGAACAGCCAAAATGAATCGCATCAACGGTGTTATTCTAATCATATTGCTTGCAGGTTTTGATCAACTATCAAAATATCTGGTCGAGCAAAAATTACCATTCGCCCAAAGGGAACCATTTATACCATTCGTTTCGTTTTTTCGTACATATAATGAGGGAATTGCTTTTTCCCTGTTGAGTTTCATAGATAATCAGGTTTTAAGCATACTGATTGTCATGGTGATCATATTCGTACTTTGGATGTGGTATCAGATGAAGGCGGACCGGTTGTTTTCCCAATTGGGGTATGTCTTTATTCTGGCTGGTGCGATTGGAAACCTTATTGATCGCATTGCTCTTGGCCATGTGATTGATTTCATCCAGTTCCATACAGATAACTGGTCCTTTGCCATATTCAATCTTGCTGATAGTTTTGTCACTATTGGTGCTGCTTTCATAATTTTGGACGAAATTATCCAGATGAGAAAATCAAATAAGAGGTCTATCAATGAGTGATCAATTCAGAGCCATTTTGGTGTCACGCGATGACGAGAAAAAGCAAAGTGTCGAAATCGTGATGCTTGACAAATCTAAGTTAATGGATGGCGATGTCACCGTCAAAGTAGAGGCAACAACGGTTAATTACAAAGATGGTTTGGCGATAACAGGCAAAAGCCCGGTTGTACGACATTGGCCAATGATTCCTGGTATTGATCTGGCAGGCAGCGTCATTAACAGCGATTGCAACGAATTTTCACCGGGCGATAAAGTACTCCTAAACGGATTTGGCGTTGGTGAGGCCCACTGGGGCGGATATGCCAGCATTGCACGGCTCAAGTCTGATTGGCTGATTAAGCTACCATCCAATATAACGCCAATCCAGGCAATGAGCATAGGAACTGCCGGCTATACTTCAATGTTATGTGTGATGGCACTCGAGCGACATGGTATAACACCGGATCAGGGACCGGTAATTGTGACCGGCGCAAATGGCGGTGTTGGTTCGGTTGCTATCGCAATCCTGTCAAAACTTGGTTATCAAATCATTGCTTCTACAGGCCGCGCCAACGAGGCCGAATTCCTGAAAGAGTTGGGTGCAAACGAGATTATTGATCGCAATGAGTTATCAAATCCCGGCAGGCCGATGGGGAAAGAACGTTGGGCTGGGGGGATCGATGCAGTTGGTTCTCATACATTAGCAAATTTGCTCGCGCAAACTCAATATGGCGGAGCCATCGCTGCCTGTGGATTGGCACAGGGGTTTGATCTGCCTGCTACGGTAATGCCATTTATTTTACGAAATGTTGCACTGTTAGGTGTGGATTCAGTTATGGCACCCAAACAATTGCGTGAACAAGCCTGGAAACGAATTGAATCCGACCTGGATATGAGCAAACTTGAAGCTATCACGACAAAAATCGGGTTTGACGATATTATCGGCGCGGCAGCCGATATTATTGACGGGAAAATCAAAGGCCGGGTCGTTGTCGATATGGCAGATATCTGAAGTTACTGATGAAAGGGTCTTTCATGGCTACAATGGCCAAAAAACCAGAATTGCCGGAATGCTGACTGCCAAAATTATAATTTCCAATGGCAGCCCCATTCGCCAATAGTCGCCGAATGTATAACCCCCAGGCCCCAGTATCAAAGTATTATTTTTGTGACCAATCGGTGTCAGGAATGCGCATGACGCGGCGACAGCAACAGCCATCAAAAATGGATCAGGACTAACCCCGAGAGAAGTGGCAATTGACAATGCAATTGGTGCGGCAACAATGGTTGTCGCTGTGTTGTTTAACACATCTGATAGCGTCATGGTGACGCCCATCAATACTGCCAGGACCGCCCATGCGGGCATACCTTTTGTAATATCGACAATCATACCGGCAATCAGTGCTGTCCCACCGGCATTATCGAGGGCAGCTCCCAGCGGTATCATTGAACCCAGTAATACAACAACCGGCCATTCAATGTGATCATAAACTTCACGCACCGGCATGATGCCGGTAAGCACGTACAGTGCCACAACTAATCCAAGCGCAATGGGCAGATAAACCAATCCAAATGAAGATGCGGAAATTGCTCCAATAAATATACCCGCCGCTATCCAGGTCTTATTATTCAGGGTAATCGAAAGGCCGCGTTCAGCCAAAGGCAACCCACCCAGCCATTGGGCAACTTCGTGCAATTCTTCTGATGGTCCGTGCAGGAGCAATATATCACCGGCCTTGATGGTCGTTCTGCGGATACGTTTGTTGATACGTTTGCCACCTCGCGAAATGCCAAGTAAATTGACACCATGTCGCCAAAGCAGCCCAAGTGACAGCGCGGTTTTTCCTGCAATTCGTGAATCCGAACGCACAACAACTTCCATCAATCCCTGACCAGCGCCTGCTATGAGATTCTTATCATCTGCTTCACTATCTCCCAAAACAAGTTTGAGTGCTGTGCGAAATTCATCCAACGCATCAGGGCTGGCTTCAATGACCAGTGCATCACCTTGTTTGATGACACGGTCATGAATATTGCCAAACAGGCGACGCCCACCGCGAATAAGACCAATAATCAACACATCTGCTTTTTCTGTTTCATCATCCAGATCTCTAATGCGCTGACCAATAATTGTTGAATTTTCTGGAACAGTCATTTCTGCGACATAATCTGCCAATTCAAAATAGCTGCTATTTTCTTTGTTGGTCAAATTTCCCGTAGGAATCATTCGCCATCCGATAACCGCTACGAAAAACAATCCAGCCAATGCACAAACAAGTCCGACGGGGGCAAAATCAAACATCAGGAATGGCGAACCCAACTCTTGTTCGCGAAAGGTAGCAATGATGATATTAGGTGGCGTACCAATCAGGGTCACCATGCCTCCCAGAATAGTGGCAAATGACAATGGCATCAAAGTAAGTCCCGGACTTCGTCCAGCTTTTCTGGCCGTCTGCATATCAACCGGCATCAACAGTGCCAGTGCTGCAACATTGTTCATGAATGCCGACAAAACCGCTCCAATGCCACCCATTATGGCAATATGCGCGGCTAATCCCCTGGTGGAATCGACGAGTGTTCGGGTAATCAAATGGACAGCACCTGATTTCACCAATCCGGCTGAAACCACTAAAACGAGAGCAACGACTACAGTTGCAGGATGCCCAAACCCGGAAAATGCATCTTTGGTGGGCACGACACCCGATACCACGCCTACCAAGAGCGCGCTGAATGCTACCAGATCATAGCGCCAGCGACCCCACAAAAAGAGCAAAAATACGATCGCGAATATTGAAAAAAGGATTATCTGTTCTGTTGTCACGAGTACACCGGCATCCTGGTTTGGTTCGTTTACGGAAATTATCGACAAAAACTCACGGTACTAAACAGTTTAAGGCAGATCAAATTTGTATTAACAATTTGTCTTTTCTGTTTTACTTGTGGAACCGTTAATTCATAACTATTTCCAATCGCCATTTTTCCACATTGCATCGAAAGCCAAGCGATAGTTTGGCCAGTCATAGTCAAGTCCGAGCTCAGATTTGGATTTAGCATTCGAAACTTTTTTGTTTTCGCCATAAAACGATCGCGCCATCGGTGATATCTCCGCCGTTTCAAAATCAATCTCAGCCGGTGGCTTAAGATTGCGTAATTGATGCACATAGGTAACAACATCCTGAGGTGGCGCGGGTTCATCATCACTGATATTGAATATACCGGATGCTTTCTTTGCAATTGCAATTTTCATGGCATTGGCAATATCATCACGATGGATACGGTTAAAAACCTGTCCCTTTTTAACCAAACGACGTGAGCGACCATTGTCAATATTCACAAAGGCATTTCGACCAGGTCCATAGATTCCTGACAAGCGAAAAATGGTCAGCGGAATATTTTTTTGCTTAGCAATATCCTGCCAAGCTTTTTCAGCTTTTAGACGCTGCTTTGAGCGCGCTGAAACGGGTTTGCATACTGTATCTTCATTAACCCACAATCCATCGTGATTTCCATACACACCGACGGTGGAAAGATATCCAGCCCACTCAATTTCATTGGCCGCCATTATTGCATCCCGGCAAGAATTGACTACCGGGTCACCATTCTCATCCGGCCCAATGGAGATCAGGACATGGGTGGCACTTAGAATAGCATTCCTGAGTTCATCGCTCATTTCATTTCCATCAAATACAAGATGATCAAATGGATCATCAGATGATGTCGTATGTGTACGATTGGTGACGTAGATCTTGTCAAACCGTCCATGCAGCTTTTTTCCGATCGCAGCAGCGGAATATCCAAAACCCAAGATCAGCAAGTGTTTGTTTTTTAAAGTCCTGGTTTCAGTATTAATTGACCCGATGATGATAACTCCATTCATTTCTAACACCACAGTCAGTTTCGTGACGAAGAAAAATTTCTCTTTGCTCGGCAACCTGATCGTCGTCTGCAAGCATCCGAAATGCCCAAACCGCTGCGCCGCGAACAATGGAATCCGGATCCTTGATATGACAAATTATCAAGTTTATCAGTCCCTTGTTGCCACTGTTTCCTGCCGCGATCAATACGTTTCGGATAAAGCGGTCGCGACCAATGCGTTTAACGGGCGAGGCGGAGAAAAATTTCCGAAATATCTGCTCATCAAATTGAATAAGGAACTCGATATCAGGGTTCGTCAGATCCCCACGGGATTGCAGTTTAATTTCACTGGCAGTTTTTGCAAACTTGTTCCAGGGGCAAATTGCCAGGCAATCATCACATCCAAAGATTCGATTTCCCATCGATATTCTAAATTCAGGTGGAATAGGCCCCTTGTTTTCAATGGTCAGATAAGAAATGCATCTACGCGCATCAATTTTATAAGGGGCCGGAAATGCTTTAGTTGGACAAATCTCGAGGCAAGCCTGGCAATTACCGCAATGATCTGTTTCTTCACAATCAACGGGCAAATTTGCACTGGTGAATATCGATCCCAGGAACAACCATGATCCAAATTCTCTGGAAACCAGATTGGTGTGTTTACCTTGCCAGCCCAAACCAGATTTATAGGCTAACGGTTTTTCCATAACCGGGGCCGTATCAACAAATACTTTAACATCACACGGAGACCATGATACCAGTTTACCCGCAAGTATTTTCAATTTACCTTTGACAATATCATGATAGTCACGATTGCGGGCGTAGATGGATATCGCACCGCTATTTTTGCTTTCCATTTGTTCAAGCGGATTGATTTCAGAGCCGTAGTTCATCGCCAGCATAATTACAGAATTTGCTCCTTGCCACAATTTACGGGGATTAGTGCGCCGAACCAGTGTATCCTCTATCCAACTCATGGAGCCATGATAACTTTTATCGACAAAAGTCTGCAGGTTGTCTTTGGCGGTATGCGGTAATTGTGCGGATGTAATTTTGCAAACATCAAAACCAAGTTCTCTGGCAGATTTCTGAATTTTCCGTTTAAGTTTGTCAGCGTTGATATTGTTCATGGTGAATCATTGGTTTAAAACCTTCTCATCAAGTTGCATTAGAATTTGGAAGCCAAACACACTTCCTGTTGGTCTTGGATCAGACTTCTAGAAATCCAAATCAACATAATGGGAAACCGGCGCCAACCCTACTATTTTATCTGACAGCAACACCCGGAACGAGGGGCGAGATTTCATGCGTGCATACCATTCTTTCAACGCTGGTTCATCGCCCCACGAGATTTCACCCAGATAATCGAGAATTGAGATGACTGCTGCGCAAGCCATATCCGCATGTGAAATCTGGGCTCCTGCAAGCCAGTTCCGGGTGGAAGCCAGATGGGAAATGTAGCGCATATGGTTTTTCAAATTGATACGCCCTGCTCGCAATGTTCCCACGTCAGGCGGTCCACCACCCTCCTGTTGGCTCTTAAGCAACTTCAATACCCGCTCGCCAGCAAGATAATGAACAACTTCAGCTTCCATTTTGACTAAAAACCATTCAACCAAACGGCGTACTTCCGCTCTCTGATAGGGCTTTTCCGGCATTAGTCGTTTTTCCCTCATTAATGCCCCTCGTGTTTCGTCCAGATACTCTCCAATGACAATCGCGCCTGATATGGGTTCAACATTGTTTTCCACAAAAACAGGAAGTTCACCGGCGGGATTTAAAGACAAAAACTGCGGTCGTCGCTGCCAAAACTTCTCCTCAATCAACTCAATTTGCTGACTATATTCCCCAAATATTAGTCTCACATATCGACAACCAGTAGAGACTGAATGATGGACCAGCTTTAAACTCTGGCCAGTTCCTGCTGCTGGATCGGGGATACTACTCACGCTTTTTGTCCTGATGTTAATTAGTGATGATATTTATCTATCTTACGTATTGTTTGCTCAACAAGCCGTGTTGGCTGTGGTTTAACCCACTTTACTTGTTTTGCCTAACATTTCATCCCTCAAAGCTGTCAGGAATTCTTGATCAGACTCTTAGCCCATTGTACATAACATCGGCAACCATGCTATTGATTTGATTCGGGTGTTGTTGTCAGAGATTTGGTGCAACAAATCCAAGCCTTGCCTCATAGAATTTTCTATAAGTATTTTTTTTGACTTGAATTCAACCACATCGATATTGCAATTGTATGCTACGTGCTTCAGTTCCAGATGACTAGACAGTGGATAAATAGTTTCCCAATCAAATATGATCTATTTGACTCCGGAACAATCAATCAGGAACTGGAAACTGCATGGCAGAACAAACTATGGTCGGCGCATTAATTCTGGGCTTTAGCGAAGGATTAACTGAGTTTCTTCCTGTTTCCTCTACAGGACATCTCCTGCTTTTGGGGGAAGTCATTGGATTTGAATCAAAGGAAAAAACTTTTGAAATCCTAATTCAGCTTGGAGCTATACTGGCGTTGCTGTCTGTTTATTTCAATCGCCTATGGTCGCTTTGGGTAACATTGCCAACCAGCGCGAGCACCCGACATTTTGTAACTGGAGTATTGGCTGCGTTTCTTCCTGCTACACTGGTTGGGGTAGTTGCTTATGATTTCATCAAGACAGTTCTGTTTGAGACACCCACACTAATTTGTACGATGTTGATCATTGGTGGACTAATTTTGCTATTCGTTGACCAACTGAATTTGAAACCAAAATATTTTGATGTAGCGGATTACCCACTATCGATTTGTTTTAAGATTGGACTTTTTCAATGTCTGGCAATGATTCCTGGTACATCACGCTCAGGTGCTACAATTGTTGGCGCTCTGTTATTGGGTACAGATAAACGCTCTGCAGCGGAATTTTCATTCTTCCTGGCAATGCCAACTATGGTTGGGGCATTTGCTTATGACTTTTACAAGAATTTCTACCTTCTGACTGCCGATGACCTTAATTATATTCTGGTCGGCTTTATCATGGCCTTTATCACTGCAGTTGCAGTTGTGCGGGTGTTATTAGACTTTATTTCAAAACATGGGTTCGTGCTCTTTGCATGGTGGCGCATGATAATTGGTACCCTGGGTCTTATGTGGATCTACTGGCGCTGATTCCGAAATTCTTCAAACATTACAAGTTGTTCATTACAGAGCTTTAATTTGAATTTTCTGTGGCTGTTCATCACAGTAGTTTGACACTCTAGGCAACAAAGGAATTATTAATGTTTGGACTAAGCACACGAACCTGGGTTATCGGCGGAATTGTTGCTGCAATCATCGGCACTGGCGCAATAGCTTCACGCTTTCAAAGCCATTCTGTTGAGGATCGGGTAGATTTTGCTACCTATGTGATAACCAAAAAACTATCACTCAATGATGATCAGGAAGCATCTCTTGAAAAATTGGCTGCCAGTTGGATTGGAACAGCGGGTTCCATGAAAACATTTCGTAAATCCATGATTAACGAAATCAAGGGCTTAACTAATGGCGAAGATCTCTCTGTTGAACAATTGAGCGTTCTGCGGGATAAGATCAAAGCGGAAATTGATCAAAAAACCGATGCAATTTTGCCCGAATTGGTTACCTTTTATAATGGTCTGGACAAGGATCAACGGGCAAAAATAGCTTCACGTATGGAAGATATTTCGGAGCGTATGGAGAAAGGTAACTTTTCCCATCGGCGAGGTCACAGACATCACCGATGGCTTGAAAGCGACTAACACGTGGTAATTGCATTGTTTTTAACAAAAAGTGGCCCGATCAATGATCGGGCCTTGATGTATGATATCGCTATCATGGGAGTATCAGGCCTGTTTTACGATAATGGGTGTCAGTAAATCGCCAAAATTTCCATCACCACAATGATGGCGCGCGGAACGAATCAATTCAACAGAAACTCCAGATTCCACCGCTTTCATCACTGATTGATTTAGCCGATGCAGATCGTTGGCAACCATACGGATCGCCGATTGTTGATCGGTATTCATCGACGATGCCATTTCCTCACTGCGTTCTTTTACTGGTGGTTTGGCATTCATTTGATTTCTCCATTCCATAATTGTTAGTGTAACTAATTGACAAATTCACAAAAATTACCAGCAACATTTGACCGGAATACCAATAAAAGAAGTAAATTGGTTGCAGTTAGTCATAAAGCTCTGTAATTATGTAAACTTTGTAAATAAATTATGTTGATTGCGAAAGTCTTTTAGATGAAAAAAATTTTTGCAGGCCCAAAAATCAGAAGAGCGCGTCTGGCGCGAACTGAAACCCAGACTGCCATGGCTAAATCTTTGGGAATATCGGCGAGTTATCTCAATTTGATTGAGGGAAATCAACGACCGCTTACCGTTCAGTTACTAATCAAACTGGCCTCGGTTTATGATTTTGATCTGGAAGAATTACAAGGCACTGGTGAAGCTGACACCATCAATCAATTGCGAGAAGTGTTTGCTGATCCCCTGTTAGTTCGTGACCTGCCGGATCACTCTGAATTGATTGAGATCAGTGATGCAGCACCCAATACATCTGCAGCTATGATCAAATTATACAGGGCATATCGGGAATCGCTGGATCGCCTGTCTGGACTGTCGCGAATGATGGCAAAAGAAGGCGGTGAAGCAGTAGGAGGGATCGAACGTTTGCCCAGTGTGGAGATGCATGAGACTTTTGAGAGAATCTCACCTTATTTCCCTGCGATAGAGCGCGCTGCTGCCAAATTGCTTCAAAGCCTGACAAAGGGTTCTGGAATGATGGCAGCCTTGCAGCACTGGTTACATCAGCACCATAATATTGCTGTTCAAATTCTACCTGTTGAAACAATGCCACTATGGCGGCGAAGATTTGATAAGCATTCGAATCGATTGCTGATTTCAGAGCGATTGTCTCCCGCAGATCAAGTGCTGGAAGTCGCAATGGAGGTGGCTTTTTTAGCCCAGGGAGAATTAATAGGCGAAGAGGTTGAATTTCTGAATTTTACTACAGACGAAGCCAGGAGACTTGCACGTTTTGAGTTTGCCAGATTACTGGCATTTGCCATTATGATGCCTTATGATAATTTTCTTTCCTCCGCTCGTCGGGTAAATTATGACATTAATATCCTAAGGTCCCGATTTTCTGTAACTTTTTCACATGCAGCGTGGCGTTTGATCATGTTGGCAAAACACGGCCAAAGTGCTGTACCATTTTTTGTTATGGAAATTGATGCGGCTGGAAACAGATTGCGGCGAGGTGGTACAAATGGTTTCCCCTTAACCCGATTTGGTGGTGATTGCGCCAAACTAATTGTTCATCAAGCTTTCACAAGTCCAGGCCAGATATTTGCTGAACAGGTCATCACTCCTGATGATGCCAGATTTATTGTATTGGGCAGGACAATTGAAGGCCTGCGCTCGGGATACGAGGATCGACCACAAAGAACGGCATTGCTAATTGGATTTGATGTCACTCACGCCAATGAAGTCGTATACGCAATGGGTTTAACTGGAACCGATGCCAAGAAAGCTACAGAAATAGGTCCCTCCTGCCGGTTGTGTGAGCGTCAAGGTTGCATCGCTCGCGCCCACCCTCCAATGACCCGCCCATTGGGACTGGATGAAATGGTTACAGGTCTTAGTGTATTCGATTTTCAATGACTGATTTTGGAATTCGCTGTTGCGAAAGTCCAAACCGAATTGCCTCAATTCCATCAAGGCAACTGCAAATGAATCCAAATTACACGCGGACATTGAACTGATGGGCAAGCCTCTACCACCCTGTTTAATACAAGATCAGTATTCAGACTGTGTTTTACCGCCTTACTGTATTGGTTCTTGAGGACGCAAATTGGACAGTGGTGATTGTGTAACCAGTGGATTTTTTACAGTGCCGCCTATAAATATCCGAGCTTGTTGCAAAGGTTTTTCTGCGGAAGCTTTTTGGCTGATATTCGTGTAAATGGCGAGTGATCCACGCACCAGGTCAGCTTTACCTGAAATTCTGAATTCGTTTTTATCACTGGTTGCATTACCTTTGGTAATCCACCCTACTCCGTTATAAATCAACATATCCAAGGCAAGATTGTTAAAAGGTGTTTCTCCTTTAATCTCGTCAATTGTGACAAATCCATTGTTCTTGATCAGTGCCGGTATCGCCTTGACCAGGTCCACTCCGTCAATCTGACCATTGGTCAGTGTAACTTTCATACTTCCAAAATATTCTCTAAAACTTCCAAGATAGGCATCCCCCGGGGCTTTCAAACTGAATTTAACATCAGCAATGCCCGTGGTTACAAACTCTCCGCCATACAGTTCGGTCGTGATTTTACCCATCGAGACATCATGCAAATTGCCTTTCAATACAATTTCTCTGGCAGTTTTCACAAATCCTGATGAAATTGTCCCAGTAATCATGCCATCGAAAAAGTCTGCCTCTCCTATATCGATAGCCCATTGTTTTTTTGTCAGCATTATGGTGGCGGCGAGCGTACCAAAACTGTTTTCCTGAAATCTGTAATCCTGGGCAGAAAACCTGATATCATAGTCGAATGGATTCACATCAGCCAAAGAGGTATTGGAATTGTCGTTTGCCGATTGTTTGCCAGAAAATAACTCAAAAAACGGTGTAACATCCAGGGACTTGAATGCCAAAGTTCCGCTGATCTTTGGTTTTGCATGCTTGCTTCGCCGCGCAACCAAATTTCCTGTTGCCTGATTTGTTCCCAATTCAACTATTGATTCATCGAATTGAATTTCGTGAATGTTTGCTGATACTTTTCCCTTAACAAGAAAATTGCCCAGGGAAGGTATTTCGGCAGGTAAATACTCAAATAGCAATTCGTACAAACGCGGGATTGAGGGTGTACTTATACTCGCATCACCGAGCAATTGAACATCAGAAAGCATGGTCGCCTGTCCATTGAATGATGCTGTTAATGCTGGTGAATCAAATTCAACGCTCAACCCTGATTTACCTGATGTGAAAAAAACAAGTGGCTTTTCCACCTCATTGGAGAACTCAAATGCTTCCCCTCGCCAGATCCCCTGACCGGTTATTTTCCAGGAAGAAGCCAAACTCGGCCAATCCATAACAGCGTGCAAATTGCTCAATCGATAGGTAGACCCAGTACCCTGCGATGCCGTTTCAACAATTCCATCAATTATTTCAAACTGCCCAAGTCTGATGTCAGAAATTGAATCGCCAGCATTCAATTTATTGGTGTCAGATAACGCATTCTGCTGCTTTTCCAGAGATTTATTCAAACCCGCTGCAGTATGTTCTTGTATCGGCAAACTAATCCTTGGTCTGATCATTCTAAACTTTGAAAAACGTGTTCTACCCAAAAGAAGCGGAATAATTTTCAATTCAAACTGCAATTTTTCAATTCGCAGCCAGTCAATATTTTGATCGTCCGGCTTCGTTCCTGCGATAACGACGTTTAGAAGCTCCACACCCAAATATGGGCTAAATGTCAGAACCGGTTCGCCCTGGTATGATATCTTGCTGGCGGTCAATTCCTGTATACGCTGGGCAAGCTGTTGTTTGATATTCTGACTTGAAACAACAAATGGCAACGCCATTAAACCAGCGATCACCAGACAAACTAGTACTACAATTGAACTGATAATATTCTTCATTTTCTGGCCTGAAATTCTCTACAATATCGTATATAAATTAAGGGGAACCATTCTGATTGAAACTAAACCTACAGATGATATAAATCGCACGCAAGTGAAGGTTTAGCGCATTGACAATATTGCTCTAGAACAACCCATACCAAAGGAAGAAACTTTGAATCACTCCGCAGAAAAACCACTTTGGACACCCGCACCACAAAAAGTGATGGATTCAGGGATACGCAAGTTTACCCGCTATATCAAAGACGAGGTTGGGGAAGTATTTGATGATTATGATGCGCTGCACCATTTTTCTGTCAACAATCAAAAATTATTCTGGCAATGCCTGTGGAATTATTGCGGTGTTCGCGGTGAAAATACCGGACCAGTGTTGACCAATGGTGATCAGATGCCTGGCGCGAAATATTTCCCTCAATGCAAATTAAGTTTTGCGGAAAATCTACTGGCTCGAAATGGAGCAGATGATGCAATTGTATTTTGGGGAGAAGACAAGGTAAAAATGCGCCTCAGTTGGGATCAACTTCACCAACAGGTTTCACAGCTTCAACAGGCATTCAAGAGTTTTGGTATAGCTGAAGGTGACCGAATAGCAGCGATGGTTCCCAATCGACCAGAAAGCATCGTCGCGATGCTGGCGGCTTCTTCATTAGGTGCCATTTGGTCTTCTTGTTCACCGGATTTTGGTGAACAAGGAGTACTGGACCGGTTTACCCAGATTGAGCCAAAATTATTTATTGCCTGTGATGGTTATTGGTATAATGGGAAACAAATCGATGTAGGGGACAAAGTATCAGCGATTTGCGACAGATTGCAGGCAAATAACAACCTCATCATTTCGTATTTGGGGAAAGCTGATATATTATCCCAGCGTATCAAGAATTCTAGTGTTTTCGATGATGTCATCAACAATTTCGACGCAGCAACGGTTGAATTTACAAAACTTCCTTTCGATCATCCTCTCTATATTTTGTTTTCCTCTGGCACTACGGGAATACCAAAATGTATTGTCCACTCCCAGGGCGGAATTCTGCTGCAGCATCTCAAAGAACATCAACTTCATTGTGATATACAGACTGGCGACAGGGTGTTTTACTTCACTACTTGTGGCTGGATGATGTGGAACTGGCTGGCTAGCGTATTAGCCAGCGGTGCGACTTTGATGTTATATGATGGTTCGCCGTTTGCTCCTGATAGCAATATATTATTTGATTATGCCGAACAGGAGAATTTTACCTTTTTTGGCACCTCTGCAAAATTCATTGATGCGCTGCGAAATTCCGGTCTTACTCCCAAAAACAGTCATGATCTTTCCGGAATAAAAACATTGACGTCCACCGGTTCGCCCTTGGCAGATGAGAATTTTCGTTATGTATATTCTAGCATCAAAAGTGATGTTCATCTGGCATCGATGTCCGGAGGAACTGATCTTGCAGCTTGCCTTGTCCTTGGCATACCAACCAAGCCGGTTTTTCTGGGTGAAATTCAAGGCCCGGCCTTGGCAATGGCAATTGAGGTCTGGGATGAGAATGGTAACCCATTGCATGAGGAAAAAGGTGAGCTGGTATGTACAAAACCGTTCCCATCAATGCCGATTGAGTTTTGGAATGATCCCGATGGCGAGAAGTATCATGACGCCTATTTTGACCAGTTTGATAACATCTGGTGCCATGGGGATTTCGCCGAATGGACCGCAAGTGGTGGCATGATTATTCATGGTCGATCCGATGCCACATTAAACCCGGGGGGTGTTCGAATTGGAACTGCTGAAATTTATAATCAGGTTGAACAGCTGAACGATATTGATGAAGCCATTTGTATCGGTCAAAAGTGGCAAGGCGGACAGGGAGATATTCGTGTCGTTTTGTTTGTGGTGATGGCTAAGGGTGCAGCGCTGGACGAAACGGTCACCGCGAAAATCAAAAAAAAAATACGTATAGGCGCCTCACCCCGGCATGTGCCGGCGATTATCATTAGTGTATCGGATATTCCACGCACAAAATCCGGAAAAATTACCGAACTGGCGGTAAGAGAAATAGTTCATGGCCGTGAAGTGAAAAACAAGGAAGCACTTGCCAATCCAGAAGCTCTTGAATTGTTTAGGAATTTGCCTGAATTGGCTTAGCGAAGGCTATCTTTCTTGGTTAACAAATTCACAACAGGAAATTAACTTCGTTTCCAGATATCAAGTGGATAAAAATGCCCGGCACCGAAAATTAAGACTTTGTTAAGGAAATGAATTCATTCTGGCAATTGAATTTGAGTGCTTGTTTCATTACTCAGATATGCAAATAGCTTCAAAATCGCACACATGCCCCACTTTTATAACTGCGGATCTCATGGTCCGCTTTTTTTTGACTGATTTCCAATTGGACGAAGTGGTTTTAATATGAATAATGCCAACGAGCGAAATCATTGACCGATGGTAACCCATTTTCTTGAAGTTATAGATGTGATGCGGCCCGCCTCTTTTACAAGGTTGTTCCATGCGTTGCAGCAGGCATCGACGATATTATCATAGTCATCGAACACCTGAACTGATTTGTATTTTTGGGTCATGCGAACACGATGCACTAACCAAATAAAATTGCCCTGCGGCGCATTGAGTCACCACCGCAGAAATTGTCAGATCAATTCAGGCACAGGAGTATATAATCCAAATAGTTTAGGCTAGACCGTTTCTTGTTTACACGGAAGCATTTGATGGGCCAAGCCAGTTCACTCGGCAAGGCGCAAGACGCAGTGCGATCTGGTTGATCGGACAAGTTTTGCAACGCTGCAGATGAACT
>JAAENI010000249.1 GCA_024224595.1 Hyphomicrobiales bacterium | reverse complement strand
CCCAATGCAGCCAGTTTTTCTTCGATTCGTTCATAACCTCTATCAATATGATAAACACGTTCAATGCTTGTCTCACCGTTGGCAGTAAATCCTGCCAGAACCATTGCCGCGGATGCTCTCAAGTCAGTTGCCATCACTTGCTCTCTTTTTTTTACATCAACACCATCGATGGTTGCAACAGCGCCATCAATTCTAATCTCGGCACCAAGCCTGCAAAGCTCAGCAGCGTGAGTGAATCGGTCAGGATAAATTGTTTCGGTAATATGAGAAGTACCATCGGCTACCGATGCCACTGCCATCACCTGAGCCTGCATATCTGTTGCAAACCCTGGATATGGATGAGTCACAACTTCAACCGGTGTTGGTCTGCCGGTGATTGAGCATCGAACTGAATCTTCTGTGATTTCAATATCGCAACCCATTGATTTCAAAATATCGAGCAGTGCAGTCATGTGATCCGGGCAACAATTTTCAACAGTCACATCACCTTTTGTCATTGCTGCAGCAGTTAAAAATGTGCCGGCTTCAATCCTGTCTGGAATTACACGTTGATTAATTGGATTCAGCGATTCAACGCCCTCAATTTTCAGAGTAGTTGTTCCCGCGCCTTCAATTTTTGCACCGGCATGAATCAATGCCTCCACAAGCTGAGTAACTTCTGGCTCGATGGCACAATTTTGCAGTTCAGTAACGCCATCGGCAAGCACTGCAGACATCATCACATTACAGGTAGCTCCAACAGAGCTGGGTTCGAACCTGTAGCTACCACCAGAGAGTCTT
>JAAENI010000248.1 GCA_024224595.1 Hyphomicrobiales bacterium | reverse complement strand
TGCAGGGACAACGGTATCCCATAAGCGAGATTGGTATTATGAAACTGATCGATAAATTGATTGAACGTGGAGAAAAAGATAGAGACAACCCCGACATTCGCGTCAACATCATCACGGATCAGAAACTGGACGACATACCTACCGAGGTGATCCAAATCCGCCGCACTAAGCCCTCGAACCAAGAAGACGATTTCTCCTTGGCCGAAATCACCCTCGATCCTGAACGTCAATTGATCCTTGGCTACCGGGCATTTGGCTGGCCGGTAGAACCGGAAGGTGAGCCAGTCTTGCTGGAATCGTACACCTATCATGATGTGAAAACCAACGTGGGGCTCACTGAAGCTGATTTTGATCCGAAGAATTCAAAATACAATTTCCCGGCGCTCTAACCATTAGAAACATGGCTACGAACTGAACAACCGCCGGCAAACCAGGAATGCTACAAGCACCTATATTGATACTGATCAGCACTTCGTTGCACGTGACAATCCAGTACAAAAAACAACGGTGCCGCACAAATGATTGTGCCATTATTCTGCCGGCACGTACTCAAACTACCTTTGCAATTTTCACCCGAAGGCCTGAACAACAATGATCCATGACCGCC
>JAAENI010000247.1 GCA_024224595.1 Hyphomicrobiales bacterium | reverse complement strand
GGTAAATAGTAAATGAATAAGCCTAAAAACAATCCGATAGCCGTGGCGCTTGATAAATCCCGAAAAGCGTTTTGGGGCGTTGGCTTGTTCAGTTGTGCAATCAATATATTAATGCTCACAGGGCCACTTTTTATGTTACAGATCTATGATCGGGTATTGGTGAGTGGATCTGTACCTACCCTGGTTGCGCTTTCCGTGCTGGTCGGTTCGCTTTATCTGTTTCAGGGTTTTTTTGAGTTCCTGCGTTCAAAGATTCTGATGCGTATTGGATACCACCTTGATGTGGAAACAATGCGAATAACCAACAAAACTTGGTTACTGTCAGAAGTTAATCTCAATTCAAAAATGCAAAAACCTGTGCAGGATTTGACAATCGTTAGAAAGTTTATTGGCGGCAAGGGCCTACCAGCCTTGTTTGATATACCCTGGGTTCCATTCTATCTGGGAATAGTTTTTTTGCTGCACATCTGGCTGGGATGGCTAGTAACAGCTGGTTTGGTTATTGTGTTGACCCTAACACTCATTAATGAATTTACCACCAAAAAACACATAGCCAGCGCCACGCAGGCAGAGATGGAAGAAGCAAATTTCAGTGAGTCCAGTTCCCGCGGCAGTGAGACAATCATATCCATGGGCATGATAGGTAGCATTACTGATCAATGGCAAAAGATGCGATTTAAATCCATGGCAACTGGCCAGACTGCAACCAATCGTACCAGTCGAATTACTTCATTTGTTAAAGCATTCCGCCTGGCTCTGCAATCAGGCATCCTGGCAGTCGGCGCGTATCTGACCATCTTTCAGGAGATCACTGCTGGAACAATGATTGCTGCATCGATATTAGGTGGGCGGGCCCTTGGGCCAGTTGATATGGCAATAGCAAATTGGCCGAATTTTGTTAAAGCACGACAATCCCTTGCACGCTTGAAAGAGTGCCTGTCTGGTGCAGGTGATCTTGACGATTTGATTGAACTTCCCCCGCCAAAAGGCAATCTGGTTCTTGATGAGGTTACAAAAATGGCGGCTCCAGCAATGCCAGGTGCTGATCGCCATCCGATAATACAACAAATATCATTTCAACTTGATCCAGGCGACGGATTAGGTGTGATCGGCCCAAGTGGTTCTGGCAAATCCAGCTTGGCACGACTGATAGTTGGCTTGTGGGAAGCAGAAAGAGGTGAAGTACGTCTCGACTGTGCCAATTACAAACAGTGGGATCGGGAACGGCTTGGACGATATATAGGCTATCTGCCGCAGTCAGTTGAGCTTTTTCCAGGAAGCATTAAAGATAATATTGCCCGTTTTGATCCAGATGTTAGTGATGAGGAGGTCATTGAGGCGGCTAAATTGACCAGTATTCATGAATTAATCACCGGATTTCCCAATGGCTACTCCACCCAATTGGGGTCAAGATACACTGTCCTCACTGCTGGCCAGGCCCAGCGTGTTGCTCTGGCTAGAGCCGTATTACGCATGCCCACTTTGGTTGTGTTGGATGAACCAAATTCGAATCTTGATGCGGAAGGTGATACTGCACTGACAAACACCATTCAGGCGTTACGTGAAAACGCATCGACTGTTGTGGTGATGGCTCACCGCCCGAGCGCAATATCAGCCGTCAACAAACTGCTGGTGCTGAAGGGTGGAATGCTGGTTGAGTTTGGAGAAAAATCTGAAGTACTGGAAAAAATCACACAGGCTCCTGATCCTGCCCAAAATGTTCGCCAATTAACCTAAAGACGCAGATTTATGATTCCATCAGACGGTCAAGAACTAATTCCAATAACATCCAGCAGGTCACCACTTCTGGTTGGTGTTTTTATTTTTATATTGCTGTTTTGTGGTATTGGAGGATGGGCCTATTTTGCTAAATTATCGGGGGCCGTGGTTGCACATGGAATAGTTGTCGTAACCAGTAAACCTAAGACAATACAGCATCTTGATGGAGGAATAGTATCAAAGATTTTGGTTGAAGACGGCAGTTTAGTGGAGGAAGATGAATTGCTGATTTCACTGGATGATAGACTGCTAAGAATTAACCTCGAACTCAACAGTAGCAAATTGCGGGAATATACGGCCCGCAAAGCACGGCTAATAGCAGAGCGAGACAATCAGTATACGATCGTCTGGGACGACCATCTGTTGAACATGTTGGAAATCGACACGAATGAGACTATAAAACTTGCACAGAAAAATCTGTTTGATGCTAGAAAAAAAACCCGAAGAGGTCAAGTAACACAGCTAGAGGAAAAAATCATTCAGCTTATAAGCCGTATCAAAGGTGCTTCTTCACAATTGAATTCAATAGATGCGCAAATTAAATTCATAGAATTAGAACTTAAAGGGCTAAGATCGCTGAAGTCAAAAAAAATGATTCCTGATAGCCGACTGTATGAGTTTGAGCGAGAAAAAGAAAAACTGTTAAATCAAAAAGCAGGGGTCGAGTCGAGTCTGGATATTTCCGAGAATCAGATCAATGAAATTAGTGCTCAGGTAGCCCAGATAGAGCTTGAGTTCAGGCAATCAGTTCTGACTGATTTGGGCCTGATTGATCTAGAGATCAATGATGTTGCACAGCAAATTTACGCAATACTGGAGAAGTTAAAACGCGTCCATGTCAGGGCGCCAGTATCCGGGCTGGTGCATGAACTGAGAATATTTACTATAGGTGGTGTTATCTCACCTGGCGCATCGATAATGCAGATTATTCCCCACGATGATGCTGATGAGGTAGAGATAAAAGTTGAACCACAGTCCATCGATGAATTGGCTCCAGGTCAATTATCAACCTTGCGATTTACTGCTTTTAACCAGAAAACCACCCCTGAACTGTTTGGGCAAATAAAGACCATTTCAGCCAATAGTATTGAAGATCCTCAGACAGGAATTCCCTACTTCAAGGTCAATATTATGATCCCCCCCGATCAGATCAGCCGTCTAAAAGGGCAAAAACTCATACCAGGCATGCCTGTAGAGGCATTTATCAAAACACGCGAACGAACAGTCTTGAATTACTTATTAAAACCGTTACTTGATCAGATTCAACATTCGTTTCGTGAAGAGTAGAGTTAAGCATTGACTGTCACATCTGGCTAAAACTCCTCTAGATTATCAACAAATTCTAAAAACAAGGTCTGCGCCACTACTTGTGACGCAGACCGTTCCACTTCAAGATAGACTATACAGCGAGAGCAAGGGCATAATCATCCGTGTACGGTTCAACTTCTTGCATCTCAACAAGTGTGTTATCGATATCATTTGTGATATCAGCATCGAATGTATCACTTTGATCGCCCCTCAGTGCAAGCTCATCAAAAATGATATTTTGGACATCTGCTGTTACCGCTTTTTTCTGGATTTGGCTGACACCTTTACTGTCAAAATTAAATATAAAGGTATCGGTCACTTCAGGATCACCAGTGCCACTGCCGGAATTGCCCGGTGTGTCGTCTTCGGTTACCGTCAGATCGATCGGTGGCAGATCATTGCCTGCATTCACCCAGGTCGCACCTGCATCAG
>JAAENI010000246.1 GCA_024224595.1 Hyphomicrobiales bacterium | reverse complement strand
TTTGTTAACAGTGATTGTGCAAGTCCGACAGTCTGCTAGTACGGGCGATGGGCTCTAATACCCGACCAGATGTATAGCGCTATTGCCAGCCAGATCAATACAAATGCCAGCAACTGCATTTGGGTAAAAGGCTCCTTGAACAAAAACACACCGGTCAGAAAAATCATTGAAGGTGCAATATATTGCAATAATCCAACGGTTGTCAGTTGCAACCGTTTTGCACCATGGGCAAATAGAATTAAAGGCACAGCGGTTATGGGGCCGCAACCGATCAGCAAATACGTGTCCC
Source organism: Hyphomicrobiales bacterium (assembly GCA_024224595.1). Classification (GTDB taxonomy): domain Bacteria; phylum Pseudomonadota; class Alphaproteobacteria; order Rhizobiales; family Rhizobiaceae; genus JAAEMP01. Next base: position 6,088 of record JAAENI010000246.1, on the reverse strand, counting down.
TGGGTGAACTTCCAAGATACAGCTCATTGTTTATGGCAAGAAAATACAGATAAGGAATTGCGACCACCGACAGGATTAATACTTCCGTCATAAAACCCAGGGCAGGACCAATATCAACAGTCTTCCTGATGAGACCATAGACGCCAAATGGACAGCCAAGAATGAGCGCGATCCAAGGAAGCTCTCCAGTCATACAAGTCAGGATAGAAACAGCAATGAAAGCCAGGGCAAGAGCAATACCCTGAATTCGATTTAGTTTTTCACCCAGAAAGATCATCCCCAGGGCCACTGATATCAGTGGGTTAATATAATAACCCAAAGCAGCCTCAATGGTGCGCTCGGCAGTAATGGCCCAAACATACAGACCCCAGTTAATCGATATCACCGTGGCACATGCAGCAACAGCGACCAGTTTCGAAGGTGATTTAAAAACGCCCACAATTTCACTGGTTCTGCCAGCCACCAGCAGAAATACCAGCGCAACCGGAATTGACCAGATTATTCTGCTGGCAACAATTTCCAATGCGCTAACATGTGAAATAGCTTTCATATACAAAGGCATCAAACCCCATAGGGCAAAGGCCGAAAACGTACAAATGAATCCGGCACGAGCCTGGCCCGGCACAGTGATAAAAGAATTTTTGGTTTCATCACTCATCAAGTGCTGGCTGAAATCATTAGCTTGTAATTGATTGAATCCACCAGCGCCTGGAATGATGCATCAATGATATTTTCAGATACCCCAATCGTTGTCCAGCGGCGGCCACTGGCATCGATTGAATCAATTAAAACCCGGGTGATAGCTTCTGTGCCACCATTTAAAATACGCACTTTAAAGTCCACCAACTCCAGATCATCGATATCATTCTGAAATTTACCCAGGTCTTTTCGAATTGCCTTGTCCAGTGCATTGACAGGACCGTGGCCTTCGGCAACCGACAGAATATGTTCACCGTCTATCTCAACCTTGACCACAGCTTCCGAGACCGTCTTTATTTCACCATTTGCATTATATCGCCGCTCGACCTGGGTTCTGTAACTCTCAACATGAAACAGTTTTTTTACGTGACCCAATCGACGCCTTGCCAATAATTCAAAGCTGGCTTCAGCCGCTTCATATGCATAGCCTTTGGCTTCGCGCTCCTTGACGGTTGAAACAAGATTGTCGAGGCGAGGATCATCTTTTGAAACTTTGATCCCGCAACGCTCTAATTCAGTAACAAAATTGGCTTTCCCACCTTGATCTGAGACCATGACGCGCCGTGAGTTTCCGACATCTGAAGGATTAACATGTTCATAAGTTTCTGGCTCTTTTAGAATGGCAGAAGCATGAATTCCTGCCTTGGTAGCAAACGCTGATGCGCCGACATAGGCGGCCTGAGCGTCAGGTGCACGATTGAGAATTTCATCGAAGCGATGAGAATACCGGGTCAATTGCCTCAGTTGTTCCGTATTTATGCCGGTCTCATAACATTCAGAATAAATCGGTTTCAGGGACAATGTACCAATAATCGAGATAAGATTTGCATTGCCACAACGTTCACCAATACCGTTCAGTGTCCCCTGAATTTGACGCACACCCGCATCAACCGCTGCAAGTGAATTTGCCACGGCTTGTCCGGTGTCATCATGGGCATGAATTCCCAAATTTTCGCCCGGAATATGTTTTTCCACTTCAGTGACGATTTGGTGAATTTCTCCAGGTTGAGTTCCCCCGTTTGTGTCGCATAATATAACCCAGCGACAACCAGCGCGAAACGCCTCGAGAGCACATTTGAGGGCGTAATCGGGATTTGCCTTGTAACCATCAAAAAAATGCTCGCAATCCACCATCGCCTCGCGCCCGGACGCGGTCACAGCTTCAACTGATTGGCGAATACAATTCAGGTTTTCCTCGTTGGTTGTATTTAGCGCCACACGCACATGATAATCCCAGGATTTAGCAACAAAACAGACAGAATCGGTTTGCGACTGCAACAGTGCGGCAACGCCCGGATCATTTGATGCAGATATTCCGGGACGTTTGGTCATGCCGAAGCCAACAAATGAGGCGTTTTTAGTTCGCTTTTTAGCGAAAAACTCAGTGTCAGTTGGATTGGCACCGGGATAACCACCCTCAACATAATCAATGCCCAATTCATCCAGAATTGTTGCGATTGCAATTTTGTCCTGAACGGAAAAATCCACTCCAGGAGTTTGCTGTCCGTCTCGCAGCGTAGTATCAAACAGGTAAATACGGGACTTTATCATGGTTTATTCCGGCCAATTTTCAGTGTCGTGATCTGGATGCTGGTTGGATTTAATTGCTGACATCAATTCAGATGCGTCCTGTTTCTCGCCCAAATCGCGGACTGGCAAATCATGCAACCCATCGGCAAATGGCAATTTGTCATCAATATTGACCTGCAAGATCGGTGCAGCAATTTCAGGCCTGTCAAGGGAACCGATCGATACTTCCACATCCCCTCCCCAATCATAGGTTAAAGGTGTCCCGCAATTGGCACAAAACCCACGTTTTATTTTGTTGGAGCTGGCATATAGTGCGGGAGTTCCCCTCGTCCATAGAAGACCAAGTCCGGTCACCAAGGGTCCGTAAAAACTGCCAAATGCTTTTTGGCACATGCGACAATGACAGATAGTGGCTCGACCCAATTGGGTGGCTGAATAACGAACAGCACCGCATTGACAACCGCCGGTAATAGATGAATTTGTCACCGCTTCAATTCCCATGTTGTAATACGTTCACCGGTTTTAGCATCCTTGCTATCCTTCAGTTGAACATTGATGTCCAATAATGTCTGGCGGATGGCATCGGCAGCTGCCCAGTCGTGTATTCCGATATGCTCTAATCTGGCTGATATCTGTGTTTCAATCTCCCGTAAATCCAGGCCTGCCTCTTTTGCTCTCAAAACATCGCGTTGCGCCTGACTTTGTTGTCCTACATCAGCAAAATTCTCGTCCCCTGCAAGTCCCAACCAAACCAAAACTGCCGCCAGATCATTGGCTGTTTTCCGAGAATTATTATTGTCTGGAGATTTTCTCCACTTCACCATCTCGGCAATTACCGTTTTGCATTTGTTAAAATTAAGATCATCCGAGAGAGATGCAATAATCGATTCCGGCACTTCGCCAGCTTCTGGTTTACCGCGCAAGGCATCCTCCCCTAACCAACTTTCGAGTGTTACCAACGCTTCTTCCAGTCGGCTCACACTGAAATCTACAGGTTCGCGATAATGGGTCATCAACATGGCAAGCTTTAATACTTCACCCGGCCACTTTCGCCCGCCAAACTTATCAGTTTCCAGCAACTCGTTAATTGTAATGAAGTTCCCATCACTTTTTGACATCTTTTTGCCCTCAAGCTGCAAGAATCCGTTATGCATCCAGACATTCGCCATTTTTTCCTGTCCATGAGCACATCGTGACTGGGCTATTTCATTTTCATGATGCGGGAAAATCAGATCAAGCCCACCACCATGGATATCAAATACCTGCCCCAGGTGATGTTTGCTCATCACTGAACATTCAATGTGCCAGCCCGGTCGGCCGATGCCCCAGGGTGAAGGCCATCCGGGTTCATCCTCGGAAGACAGTTTCCAAAGAACAAAATCCCCCGGATTTTTCTTATGGCTTGATATTGCGACGCGCACGCCAGCCTGCTGATCCTCGAGTTTTCGATTAGAAAGCTGACCGTAACCAGGCATGGAAGAGACATCGAACAATACCTCACCCTGGGCGGTATAAGCGTTGCCCTTTTTGATCAGTGTTTCAATCATCGTGATCATTCCATCAATATGCTCAGTCGCTTTTGGCTCGAAGTTGGGCTCCAGACAACCCAGAGCTTTCACGTCTTTATTATATTGCCTGGTTGTCTTTTCAGTTACTTTTCCGATAGCATCATTGAGGGGCAGTTGGGGAAAGTCGCGCAAAGCGCGAGCATTAATTTTGTCATCAACATCAGTAATGTTGCGTACATAGGTTACATGATCCTTTCCATATATTTTCGACAGCAGACGATAAAGAATATCAAAAACGATGACTGGCCTGGCATTACCGATATGGGCGAAATCATAAACAGTTGGCCCACAAACGTAGAGGCGAACATTTCGTGGATCCATCGGTTGAAATATCTCTTTTTTTCGAGTCAGTGTATTGTAAAATTTCAATTGCGGTACTTCGATCATTTTTAACCCTACAAGTATTCAGATAGGCCAATTCAGGCAAACAGGTACTGCCGGACCGGAGCGCTCAATTTCAGAATTTCAGATAAGAACGCCCGGACCAGCAAAAGCTAGTCAATAATATTACAGATAATGCTGCAAGCGCAGAAATGTACTGAACAGGTCGTCATAGTGTGCTTATCGCGCCAAACCAGACCAGCGTCAAGTCATTAAAAAGCACTTATAAATATCGAAATTCCGAGCCAGGCCATGACAATAGCAATCAAAGCGTCAAGAATCTGCCATGATATCTGTTTCTCAAACAAGGGGCCCAGTAGCCGCGCTCCATAACCCAGGGCAAAAAACCAGACAAAAGATGCAGCAATTGCACCCGCTGCAAATATCAGGCGTTCCTGCCCCTGCCAAGCTGCAGCAAGAGCACCTACCAGTACTACGGTATCAAGATAAACGTGAGGATTGAGAAACGTAAAAGCAAGGCAGATACTGATTGCCTTTGCAATTGAAATAGAAAGCTCTGATCTTGATTCCATGGCTTGCGGGAAAATCATTCGGCGAATGGCAAAAATCGCATAAACCAACAAAAATAACCCGCCACCGATGGAGATGTATTTCAACAATTGCGGATTGGTATCAACAAATGCGCCAAGACCGGTCACACCGGCAGCTATCAGCACGGCATCGCACGCGGCACAAATCAAACAAAGAACAAAGACATGCTGACGGTTAAGGCCCATTCGCAAAATGAAGGCATTTTGTGCACCGATTGCAATGATCAAACTGCCACCTAGGGCAAATCCGCTGAGTGCTGGTGGAATTAGTGAGGCCATGGATAATCTAACTATCTAAATCAAACAATACTATTGTAAACATTGTTTCGTCCTGGGATTTTCGGAACATGCCCTTTATGAATTTCCAGCTTGTAGTTCAGATTATTCAACACTCAATTTCAAAGCAGATTTAGTTGATCATCCGCAGGCTTTTTCACTTTAGTATCCGGTTTTTTAACCAAGATTTCCCTTTGTATCTCAGGGCCTGAATTCGCGACCTTATTGACACTATCGCTGATTGGAACAGCCCTAAAATATTCGTCCTCTACCGGTTGCAAAAGATCTTCTACATCGCGAGGCTCCAGATTCTTGCAATCCAGCCAGCGATCGAAATTCTCAGGCTTGATTACAACCGGCATGCGATGATGTATATTGCCAATCTGCTTGTTCGATTGTGTCGTCAGGATACAACCAGTGTCAATTTCACTGCCTTCCGCCGCGCACCAAGTTTCCATCAACCCGCCAAAAGTTACAATACCACCGCAGGCCGGCGTGATCCAATAGGCCTGTTTCTTGGTGTTTTTATCGGCATTGGGCGGACGAAACCATTCATAAAATCCAGAGGCAGGAATCAGGGTTCTGCGATGGCGCATTGCATTTCTGAATGATGGTTTGGTAGCTGCGGTCTCTGAACGGGCATTAAGCAACAAAGTAAATTCCCTGGGGTCCTTCACCCATCCTGGAACGAACCCCCAACGCACCAGCGTTCCTACACGGCGATCGGCAGCATCAATACTCATCATCAGCACAGGCTGTGTCGGTGCAATGTTGTAACGGGGCGGAAACGCCTCAAGTTCTTCCAAACCAAACAGTTCTGCCACTTCTTCAGGACTTGCTGTCAGGGAAAATCTGCCACACATATTCAGCTCCATCAATCTGCCGGATCATCAGTATTAACCATGAATACAAGGTTCAATATCTTTCATACCCAGGCAACTCTGAGAGTCTGTTCAAGAATCCACAACAGGGTTTGACGGGTCATATTTTGAGGGATCATTGGGACAAATCAAGTGCCGCAGGCTGGTTGCCTTCAAACTTGATTTGTCCCAATAAGCACCAAAATATGGCCCGCCCATTAGG
>JAAENI010000245.1 GCA_024224595.1 Hyphomicrobiales bacterium | reverse complement strand
TTTCTGCGTTCGAGACAACCAATCAGCGTTTTTACGGATAGCATCAAAGGATGCAGGGCAGAATGCATCTGCTATATTCTTGAAGATAATGGCCGATTTAGGCGAAGAGTCGACGTTGATGCCCCGCGTCTGAGCGTATGACATTGCTGAATGACAGAGTGCTTGTTTTTTTTCGTATGGACGCATGGGATTCCTCTGCTAACCAACAAACCCCGCAGTTAGCGCAATTTGCCTTTTATTAACGGGCAGTTCATGATGAAGCATGATTCAGCAGAGGTGTAAACATGCTTCATCGCCATATCAACCAGTTTTTAGACTATTGTAGTTTGGCAGATTTTTCAATCCGCTCCATTCAGACTTTAACCGCCAGGCTCAACGAATTCGATATTTTCCTGAAAACACAAAGAATTCGTTCGATTAAAAGGGTTCGTTACCGGTCTTTGATCGATTTCGCAGCCGACTTCAACGCCCCTTCCATTCATGTCACAAAATCCAGAGTCTGGGCTCTCAGGCAATTTTACCACTTTTTGACCCTTCACCGGATCGTAGCTGAAAATATCGCTACCGCTCTGCCATATCCGAAAATCGAAAAGACGGTACCACAGTTTCTTACAAAAGAGGAATATACGCTTTTAATTCGCCACTTCACCGACCGGACAAGCGCACCCTTTGGCATGAGAAATCTCATTATCATCATGCTGCTGGGCACCTTGGGCCTTAGAACCCGTACCCTGACCGCTCTGAATATTGAGGATATTGACCTCACTTGTGGCCTGCTGTGGATCAGGGAAAAAGGACGAAGGCATCGCAGCATGGTGATGCCGCACTGTCTTTGTAAAATCATCCGCAACTATTTGCATCCACAGCGCCGCAAAAAAGGACCGTTGCTCATATCCAAACGCAAAAAACGTATCTCCCCACGCACTTTGCAGGATATCTTCCGATCAGCGGCCGATCAACTCGGTATCGATAAAAAGCTGCACGCCCGGCTGTTCCGCCATACCGCGGCAACTCATCTTAACAAG
>JAAENI010000244.1 GCA_024224595.1 Hyphomicrobiales bacterium | reverse complement strand
TTCCTCGGTATAAAATTCTTCTGATGGTTTGCTCGCGATATATTTCAGCATGATCTTTGATCTATTCAACAGTTCCTGAAGATTATGATATTATACCCAAATCACTGAATTGGATGGTATTTTGGGTATAAAACCTGTTTTGCGTCCAAACACTTATCCGAAAACCGGTGCCCACTTTTCGGGTGCATGGAGTATAACCAAGATAATGTTTGGCAATTATTCAAACCCTATTATATCATCAGCAATCTATTTCGACGATTTTGATCATATAATTTGAGGAAAATAATTGAACAACAATCTTATTGTCAAAAATGCGCTGCTTGTTACGTGCGATGAAAACCATAACGTCCTTGAAGATGCTGCAATTGTGGTTAGTGGCAATACAATCAAATGGGTCGGGCCTTCTCAGAATCTGGAACGCGATCTGGATAATATTGCACCCGCTGATGCCAAAATCATCGATGGATCAAACAAGATACTGATGCCTGGCTTGATTAACATGCACTCCCATTGTGGAGATTCGCTGTTCCGGGGTCTTGTCGAAAACCTGCCCCTGGAACAATGGCTGCAGACACTGTGGAAATCACAGGCGGTAATTTTGCGTAGCGCTGAAAATTGCAGGCTGGGGGCACAACTGGGATTTGCGGAACTTTTGCTGGGCGGCACGACCACCACAATGGATAATTACTGGCGGCCGGAGCAGAGCGTTGCAGCAGCGCTCGATGCCGGTATGCGTATCGCTACAGGCGGCATATTCTTTGACACGCCAGGAATGGATGGCTTCACCATTGATGATCGGGTAGCCCAGGCCGAGGCTCTGTTTGCCGAACATGGAAACAATGAAGAAATCTTTATCGGCACAATGCCCCATGGCACATACACTGCCGGCCCCGACAGTATCAGAAAAGCCGTCGAAATTGCCAATGAAAATGACGGCTTTTTCTCGGTCCATGCAGCGGAAACCAAGGTAGAACAACAAACAATACGCGATCGATATCAAACCAGCGTCATCCGACTGCTCAATGATGCTGGCGCACTGTCATCACGCACGGCGCTTGCCCATTGTGTTCATGTCGATGATGAAGAGATTGAGTTGATGGCAACAAACAATACAAATGTTGTCCATAACCCCCTGTCCAATCTCAAACTGGCATCCGGTTTCGCACCGGTGTGCAAAATGATGGACAAGGGCATCAACGTGACACTGGGCACCGACGGACCAATCAGTGGCAACGATATGGATATGTGGTTCGCCATGCGCCTGGCGGCTACTATCCACAAGGCTGCCGATGAAAACCCATCGGCCATTTCCTCTCATCAGGCATTGCATATGGCAACGTTGAATGGTGCCCGCGCATTATCAGCCGAGGATATGATCGGTTCAATTGAAGAAGGCGAACGCGCCGATTTCATTTTGCTTGATATCACCGGGCCCCATGCCATGCCAATGTTTGATCCTGTCAGTCATCTGGTTTTTTCCGCATCCAAAAATGATGTCAGTGATGTTTTCATTTCCGGTCGTCAAGTGGTAGCCAACCGTAAACTGCTGACGCTCGATATGCCTGATATCAGCCAGCGCATTGCCAAATTACAACCTGCTGTTAAGGCAGCCCTTGAGGCTTAGGTATCAGTTATGGATGAACAATTTTCTGATCGCCTTGCTAAAGCACTGGTTTCAATTCGCCGACAAATAGATTTTGAGCCTCAAATTGCTCTGGTCACCGGCACAGGTCTGGCAGGACTGCTAAGTGATATCAAAGTCGAAGCCAAAATCGCCTACAAGGATATCGACGGTTTTCCAGTATCCACCGCGCCCTCCCACAAAGGAGAACTGATTTTCGGTGAGATCGCGGGGACCAAAGTCATTGCTCAAAACGGCCGTTTTCATTGTTATGAAGGCTGGAGCGGTGACGATATCGTCCTGCCAGTCTATGTTATGGCACAGCTCGGCGCCACCAATTATGTTGTCACCAATGCCGCTGGTGCATTGAACGAACATTACCGTGTTGGCGAAATTATGTTGATTGAAGATCATATCAATTTTCTCGGCATCCACCCTTTAAAGGGCCCCAATGACGACAATCTTGGTCCCAGATTTCCCGATATGTCGCGCGCTTACAATCCTCAATTGATAGCCAAAGCCAAGACTGTGGCGCAAAGCCTGAAATTGACTATCCAAAACGGAATATATGCAGCCGTTCACGGCCCGGAATTTGAAACCAGTGCAGAACGCCGCTTTCTTCGTTCAGCTGGTGGCGATGCGGTCGGCATGTCCACGGTGCCGGAAGTCATAGCTGCCAATCATGCGGGTATGCAGGTTTTAGGGTTTTCGGCCATTACCAATCAGGCAACCGGAGGCAAAGACCAGCAACCCGATACCCTGGAAGAGGTACTGGAAAACGCCGATATTGCGGCTTCAGGTATTCGAAAAATCATTTTGCAACTGATCATGAACGGCGACTTTGATGAACCTAAACAAGCCTGATATTCTTACTGGCAGAACAGTTCTTGTCACCGGAGCCGGTGGAGGAATTGGTGGCGAGATCGCTGTCAGGTTATCCCAGGCTGGTGCCAATATCGCCCTTCACTATAACCGCGCCAAACCGCTGGAGACCATTGAAAAAATTGGGCTAAATAGCAAGAAAAAAGTCAGTTTCCATGCTGTTCAAGCAGATTTTGACGAACCGGATTTTGCGCTCAGACTGTTGGATGAAGTAGAATCCAAAATAACCACACCCGATATCCTCATCAATTGTGCCGCATCGCAGGATGTAGCCGGTTTGAAATCCATGCCGGACGCTGAATTTGACAAAATGATAAAAACCAATGTCAGCGCATTATTCAGCTTGTCTAACCAGTTTGCAAAGCGCTTGTCCGACCACCAGAAAACCAATGCTTCAATCATCAACATCTCATCAATCGAAGCAAATCGTCCCTCTGTCGGTCACGCTCACTACGCAACCTCCAAGGCAGCTGTTGAGATGCTGACGAAATCAATGGCACTCGAATACGGCCCGACGGGACTGAGAATAAATGCCATTGCTCCGGGTTTGATCAGGCGTCAAGGGATTGAAACCGATTGGCCGCAAGGTGTGAAAAGCTGGAATGAGAAATGCCCGCTAAAGCGAATGGGAACTCCAGATGACATCGCACAGGCAGTACTCTTTCTTGCCTCCCCCGCATCAAGCTTTATCACCGGTACGATATTGACCATTGATGGTGGCATGAGCGTTATACCCGGTTGGTAGTTTGTAGCAATACGATAGTATGGGCGGAACTCTATACCTGTTCGCCATGGCATCTCCGGCTTGGATGGTATATTGATATGTAGCTCTGATTATCAAACTCAATACCAGAAAGCCACCAATGGACTACCTGCAACTCCTGACCAATTTTCACAAAAATGCCACACGCCAAGGGCCAGGCGGTGATGCAGAAACGCGAATGGCGATTACCCTCAGTGGATTACGGCGCTCAAGGGATCTCAGGATTGCAGATATAGGGTGTGGCACTGGGGCACCGACGCTCATTCTTGCCGAAGTACTGGATGCCAATATCACAGCAATCGACTTTCTTCCGGAATTCCTGACAAAACTTGAGATCGCTGCTCAGAAGTTTGGCGTTGCCGACCGCGTAAAGACTGCGCCAATTTCGATGGAAGCGCTACCCTTTGGCGACGGGGAACTGGATGCAATCTGGTCTGAAGGCGCTATTTACAATATAGGATTTGAGACTGGCATCAAACAATGGCGAAAGTTTCTAAAACCTGGCGGCATTCTGGCGGTTTCAGAAATTACCTGGCTGACAGAGAAACGACCCAGAGAACTGGAAGCTCATTGGCAACGTGAGTATCCGCAGATCAACACAGCAGCGAATAAATTGGCGGTTCTTCAAAAACAAGGATTTACCCCCGTTGGTTATTTCGTCCTGCCCGAACATTGCTGGTTGGATAACTATTATCAACCAATGCAACAACGCTTTGCCACATTCCTTGAAGACCATGATAATTCTGCACAAGCACAGGCTATCGTCGCCGCAGAAAAGGCAGAAATCAAACTTTATGAGCAATACAAAGAACATTTTGGTTACTGCTATTACATCGCTCGAAAGATCGATGAAACATGAATCGTTTGAACAATTCCGGTTTATTCAAAATCCCATCCTCCCTCACCCAACATTGATATTGCAGCCGTTATTCGCGCAAAGCTGTCTTTTGCCTTTTTGACGCTGTGACGCGCACGCAGATACCCATGAACCAGACCCGGTTCTCTGATAAATTTTGCCTTTCCCCCCGCCTGATTGATATGATCGCAATAATGTTTCCCATCATCGCTCAGCGGATCGCATTCAGCTCCAATCACTACCGTTGGAGGCAATGCGCTAAAGTCGCTATCACCCAGAGGCGAATAAGTCGGGTCACTCAGCAGATTTTTCCCCTCATTTCTTATCCCGCAATAATATTCGACATCTTTGATATTCAACAACGGCGCATTGCAATGCTCTACGTAAGAACCTGTCGACATATCTCCACCAAGCTCAGGATATATCAATACCTGACCAGCGGGTTTGCGCAGATGTGGCCTTGTTTTGTGACACAACGCCGATACCAGATTTCCCCCGGCACTGTCTCCGACCACGACAATTGGCAAATCAGTTAAACCTGCCACGTGTTTAAATCCATTAAGGGTATCAAGAAAGGCTGCAGGGTGAAGATGTTCTGGAGAAAGACGGTAATCGATTGAAAATACCGTGTACCCGCTCTGTTGGCAGATCTCGGCACAAATATCATCATGACTTTCCAAGCCGCCAACAACATATCCACCGCCATGGCAATAGATTACTTGAGCATGGGGATCAGTCAGAGGATTTAAATCATTCTGGACATATTGACGGATGGCAATTTGCCCATAATTTGTTTTGATGTATCGGTCTTTGCTGGTTATTCCTGACGGATAACCGGCAAAGAATTCAGCACACATCGCATCGTAGATTTTACGCTGTTTTTCAATTGAGAAACTGACTGTTTCTTCAGGATAACAGGCATTTGTTCGATCAATAAAAGCCCAGACTTCTTCATCCAAAAGGGTATCATATTTGTTTGAGTTATCTGATGAAGACATTGCTACCGCCGGATTTCAAATTTTCTTCAAACTGACTAAATTGAGGGCACAATCCAGTCGGGCACCAGACCGCAGCGTTCCACATATTGCCCCGCATCAAGCCCCTTGAACATGCCATGACTGCTGACCAAAACCGTTTTCCAGCCCTGCGCCGCACCGCCCAGAATATCCGTGTGCAGTGTATCGCCAATCATGCAAATACGTTTGCCATCGATTTCAGGAGACACGGCTTCTTCAATAATTTCAAATACTGATGGAAAAGGCTTGCCGTGAAATACAACATCAGCGCCATATAATTCTACTAATCGGTGACCAAGATATCCAGGCTCAATACCAAAGTGGCTTTCTCTGGGAGAAACAATATCCGGGTTTGCCACAATCACCGGCCGAAGATTATTTTCCAATGACCGCTCAAGCATTTGCTGACGTTCGATATTCCAGTCAAGCGTCGACAGGAACAAAAATCCGGAGACCTTGTCATAAGCAGCAACATCATCCGCCAATTTAACAACAGGTTGTGGAAATTCAGTGGAACAAAAATCTTCCTTTGCCATTGCCCCCCAGTTGATCGCAGACCCAATACGTTTTAAAGCGCGTTCTGCTGCCATACGGCTGGATACGACTTCGCTCAGTTTAAACTCATATCCAAGTCCCTTGAACTTCTCAACATTGGATTGTGCATCGTAACTTGCACCATTCGACAACACGAATATCTGCTTGTTCATTTCTCGCAAAACTTCAATGCACGCAGGTCCGCCTTCAATTGGCGTTGATCCCACATTCAAGACCCCATAGGCATCAAATACAAAGACATCAAACTGATCAGCGATTTCCAGCAGGCTGGACGCAATACCGAATTTCTCAGGAAATATCGCCGATGGCAGTCGTGAACGCACATGTTCATAGTGCATGAAGGCATCTTCGCCTGTCATGTGCGGATAGATTTCGCCAAAATAACGATCAGATAATAGCACCACGAACCTTTGCTGATACCCACTCGGAAACGATAACGGTCAATAATATCACCAGCAATATCATCGAAACCTGCGTCCATGCCAGAGTATTGATAGAACCACTCAATTCAATGCCGATACCACCGGCGCCCACCAGACCCAATATGGTCGACTCCCTGATGTTAATATCCCAGCGAAAAACGCCGACACCGGCAAAAGTTGGTAAAACCTGCGGCACGATACCATAGAGCATTTGCTGCATACGGCTGGCCCCGGTTGCCTCAATCGCTTCAACTTGAGAATGATCAATTTCTTCAATGCCCTCATAAAGCAGCTTTGCGCAGAAACCCACCGACCTCAACCCGATTGCAATCGTTCCAGCCAAAACACCCGGCCCCAGTATCAGCACCAGGATCAAAGCCCAGATCAGAGAATTAACCGACCGCGATGCCACGATAATAAATATTGCAATCGCCCGAACAATCGGGTGCGGTGTCGTATTTCTGGCCGCTGCAAAGGCTACGGGAATGGCTATTGCCAACGCAATGACAGTCCCCAGTGTTGCAATATTAAGGGTATCCCACACCGGCACCCAGAGTCGCTCCATATAACTGAATTTTGGCGGCACCATTCGTGTGGCAATATCAAAAGCTTGTTTTGGAGCGTCCTGAACAAAAAACCAGATCGTTTTTTCTGAGATCAATCGCCATGCATAAAATACAATGACAAAGCCAAAAAGCCATCCCATAAATATTGCCAGTCGTTTTTGCGGCGTGCGGCGTTTCCACATTGGCCCATCACTGGTTTCAATCAAAGGCATGTTATTGAACCCACTTTCTGAGATAACCGGAGATATATTCAAGCACCATGACGATACCAATGATAATCAGCAAGATCGCCGCTGCTGTATCAAATTCATAACGGTCAAAAGCCGTATTCAAAGTTGCACCAATTCCACCTCCCCCTACGATTCCAACTACCGCAGACTCGCGGAAATTAATATCCAGACGATAGACCGAAAGTCCTATCATTCGTGGCATCACCTGGGGTTGAATGGCATAGTTGATCCATTGAAACCAGGAAGCTCCGGTTGCCTTGATCGCTTCAGCCTGAGAAGCGCTCATGTTCTCGATATCTTCAGCCAGCAATTTGGCGAAGAAACCAATCGTCCCGATTGATAAAGCGACAAAACCGGCAAAAGGCCCAAATCCAAATAATTTAACAGCAAAGATCGCCAGGATAATTTCAGGAAATGTTCGTGATCCCGCAACAATCGAGCGACAGAAAAAGTAAACCCATTTAGGCGCCAGATTGCTCGCTGCTCCCAACCCAATAGGCACCGAAAGCGCAATGCCCGCAACGGTAGCGATGATTGCCATCCAGACACTTTCAAGGATACCATCCCATACAACATTACGGCTATCAGAAAAATCTGGAGGGAAAAACGCCAAAATAAAGCGTTGCCCACGCGGAATTCCCTCCCAGGCACGCTGCCAATTCACGTCCATAGTGCCAAGAGCAATGGCCAGATAAATCGCAAATCCAACAATCAAACCCCAGCGAAGGGTCGGGTTCCTGATCAGGGGCGGTTTTTTCCAGGTATCAGGGAACGTATTGAGCGTTTCACTCATTGCCGCCGGTCCTTTTTGCAATTCCCACATTTACCAGTTCGCCATCATCCTCTTCAACTTCATCATCATCATCGACATTTTCAATAGTCGCTTCCCAGTCTTCCTCGCCATAGATGCGTGTGAGAACTTCCGGCGTCAATCCATCTGGAGGGCCATCATAAACAATTGACCCCAATTCCAGACCAACGACGCGTTGGGAAAACATTTGTGCCAACAAAACATCATGAATATTGATAATTGCCGCAAGCCCGCGTTCCGCGCATAACTCATTGATCAAACGCATAATCTGACGAGAAGTCTTGGGGTCAAGGCTGGCTGTGGGTTCGTCAACCAGCAATAAATCCGGGTCCTGAATCAAGGCACGACAGATACCAACCCTTTGCCGTTGGCCGCCGGAAAGTTCATCGGCTCTTTTGTCGGCCATGTGCATCAAACCAACACGGTCCAGCAATCGGTAGGCTTCGCGTATATCTTTCTTTGGAAATTTTCGTGTCCAGCTGGCGAAAAAACTGACATACCCCAGGCGACCGGAAAGTACATTTTCCATCACCGTCAACCGCTCAACCAACGCATATTCCTGGAAAATCATTCCCATCTTGCGCCGCGCTTTGCGCAAGGCCCCCGATGACAGCCCGGTCAATTCCAGATCACCCAGATAGACTTTGCCTTTGGTTGGCTCAACCAACCGATTGACACATCTGATCAGGGTCGATTTGCCGGCTCCCGATGGGCCAATCAAAGCAATAACCTGTCCGTCCGGTATTTCCAGATCAACGCCCTTTAGCGCTTCATCTCCGGTCTTGTACCGCTTGCTTAATCCCTCAAGACGCAGCATGCCTCCCCCAATCAATCCACTTTTTGTATTTAATTCATATTAAATACAGCCGAATCCCGAAATCAACGGCACTCGGCTGTATATTTTTATCAGATTGATTATTTACAATCGTAGCTCACGCCATTTGCCGCATCAATCTGGCGAATAACAGACCAGTCGAATTTATGCGTGATACCAATGAACCGATCAGCTTTTTTGAACTCTTTCTTAAAGTTTTCACCCCATTCATAAGTCCAGAACGCTGTTTTTACTTTCGCT
>JAAENI010000243.1 GCA_024224595.1 Hyphomicrobiales bacterium | reverse complement strand
GGAATCATTTGACCGTTTATTCACGTTTTCTGGACAGCGTTATGCTTTTCTTGTGGTCAACCAGACCACGGCGAAAATCATGCCTTGCCAGTAAACGTGAATAAACGGTCAAATGATTCCGTGTAAACAAGAAGCGGTCTAGACTGTTCAGTCAGGGTAATTCCGAGTGAAGTCGAATTAGGCGAATGGCCAGATTTTAAGTCCTGCGGTATATAACGCTGATATTCATCCAACCCACTCAGGACAGCCGATCCAGCACTCTTCGGTGCCCTACCAGCGGTAGAATCGCCGCCAGTTCCGGTCCATGTTCCATACCGGTCAGTGCTTTTCTCAGGGGCATAAACAGTCCTTTGCCCTTGCGACCGGTTTGCTGTTTGATTGCCGATGTCCATTTGTTCCAGGTCTCACCATCCCAGGGTTCATCGGGCAACAAACACTTGGCTTCGCACAGAAACTCAGCATCATCCTCATCAATAACTGGTGTTGCGTGTTCAACCATTTGCCACCAAATTGCAGCATCCGGCAGTTTTTCAATATTCTCACGGACCACGTTCCAAAATTCCTCACCACCGTTAACACCTGCGGCTTCGAGTTTTTCACGTGCACTGGAATAGGGTTTGGAGTGAACAAGCTTCCTGTTCAGGCTATCGAGTTCAGCGACATCAAATTTTGCGGCAGATTTGGTAATGGTCGATGGGTCAAATTTCTGAACAAGCTCATCCATAGTTGGAACCGGTTCCACCGCAGCTGACGTACCGATCAATACGGCGAGACTGGTTACAGCCATGGGTTCATAGCCATCTTCATTTAGTGACGCAATTGACAAAGACCCTTTGCGCTTCGACAGACCCTCACCGCTCGAGGTGGTCAACAGGTTGTGATGCCCAAACTCCGGTGCTTTGGAGCCTAAAGCTTCAAAAATGGTGATTTGAGCCGCAGTATTGGTGACATGGTCATCGCCACGGATAATATGAGTAACGCCCATCTCGATATCATCTACTACCGAAGGTAGTGTATAGAGGTATGTGCCATCACCTCTAACCAGAACCGGATCAGACATTGATGCCAAATCAATGGTTTGTTCACCACGCACCACATCATTCCAGGTAACGTTGGTGCGTTTCATCTTATCCGGTGAACCATCAAAATTCGGGATCAAAAAACGCCAATGCGGTTTTCTACCCTCTGCCTCAAAAGCCATTCTTTCCTCTTCGGATAGATTGAGACCAGTGCGATCATATATCGGTGGCAAACCACGGGCCAGTTGACGTTTTCTTTTGCGATCCAGTTCATCGGGGGTTTCATAGCAGGCGTAAAGTAACCCCCGCGAGCGCAAATCCTCCGCTGCCTCATCATAGGAAGAAAACCTTTCTGACTGGCGTTCAATGCGATCAGGTTCAATGCCCATCCAATTGAGGTCCTTTAATATCTGATCAGCATATTCCTGTTTTGAACGCGCCAAATCGGTATCATCATATCGCAAAATAAACTGACCATCATTCTTTTTGGCGTAAATCCAGTTAACGAGCGCTGTTCTTGAATTTCCAATATGTATGTTGCCGGTGGGAGAAGGTGCAAATCGTACGGTCGGGGTCATTAGTTCAGACAATCTAAAAATGGAGAATTGTTGTAAAGCATTTAACGTGCCTGGGTCGGCAGGGCAAGGTGTGATAGGATATTCTGAATTTCATCATTCAGAGTACTTTCGAGTCACTTCAGGTACCATCGCGGAATCTATTGGTAATCGGGTATCGCCGGTCACGGCCAAAATATTTTCCGGTTATTTTGACACCAGGTGCTGACTGGCGGCGTTTATATTCAGCAATATACAGCAAATGCTCAATGCGCTGGACGACACTCTTTTCGTGGCCAGTGGCGACAATCTGATCAACACTAAATTCTTTTTCTATAAGCCCTTCCAGGATGTCATCAAGGACCGGATATTCAGGTAAATTATCAGAATCTTTTTGATCCGGTGCCAATTCGGCACTAGGGGCCTTGTTGATAATATTGTTTGGAATAACCTCCCCCACCGGTCCAAGGCAGTCTGGTGGGCAATGGGCGTTTCGCCATCTGCTCAGGGCATAGACCTGCATCTTGTAAAGGTCCTTGATTGGATTGAAACCACCGTTCATGTCACCATATAATGTCGCATAACCCACGGACATTTCCGACTTGTTGCCGGTAGTGACGACCATCGAACCAAATTTATTGGAGATTGCCATCAAAATCACACCGCGCGCGCGCGACTGCAGATTTTCCTCGGTAACACCGGAATCGGTCCCTTCAAACAAACTGCCCAGCGCGTCATTAAAGCCCTCAACGGGTGCCTTGATAGGAACGTTCTCGTAACGTACGCCAAGTGCCTTTGCACAATTGGCGGCATCGTCAAGACTTTCCTCACTCGTATAATCAAACGGCATCATCACACATCGCACACGCTCTTCGCCAAGTGCATCGACTGCCATGGCAGCACAAATGGCGGAATCAATACCACCGGACAGGCCCAGAACAACATTTGAAAACCCGTTCTTGTTGACATAATCGCGCAACCCCATCACGCAAGCGCGCCAATCCGCTTCGTTCAGGTCTGGCAGATTGACCAGTGCGTTGGTATCGCAAACCCAGCTCTCATCGACAAATGAGGGATCCTTATTGTCACCGCCTGCGGACTTGCGTCTCCAAGTTGTTGTGACAACAGCACCTTCAAACTGGTTTAATTGCAAAGCAATACTGTGATCGGCATTTATGACAAATGATCCACCATCAAATACCAGTTCGTCCTGCCCACCCAATTGATTGGCGTATATCATCGGCAGTCCGGATTCTATGATCTGTTGAATGGCTACCTGATAACGCACATCCATTTTTTCGCGATTATAGGGAGAACCATTGGGAACCAACAAAATTTCCGCACCGCTCTCGGCCAAAGTTTCACAGATACCTAATTCACCCCAGATGTCCTCACATATTGGGAGCCCCAGACGCACGCCTCTGAAATTGATCGGACCCGGCATGGGACCCTGATCAAAAATCCGCTTTTCATCGAACACACCATAATTGGGCAGATCAACTTTTTTGCGCCAGGTCTGGATTTCGCCCTGATCAAGCAATGCCATGGCATTGAAAAGCCCAAAATCATCGCGTAGCGGAGAACCCATCAAAATTGCCGGACCATCATCGCTCGTATCTCCAGCGAGTTCGGCTACAGCCGTCATACAGGCTGCAACAAAAGCAGGTTTTAAAACCAGATCCTCGGTTGGATAACCTGCGATGAACAATTCTGTAAACAAGATCAGGTCAGCCTGGTTACGAGCCGCCTCAAAACGGGCATCGCGGGCTTTTTCCAGATTACCGACAATATCACCGACAACCGGATTCAACTGGGCAATGGCTATTCTCAAAATGTCGGGTGCAGTGCTCATTAAAGGCGCCTGTAATTGGATGAGGTAGTATTGTATTATCACACCATTTATGATGAGTGGTTGTTCTCTGCAATGAATTAATTCAATGAATGGACCGTTCAGCTTCAGTTCAGACACATTTTTGTATTTTAAAGGCAACGTTAGACTGGAATTGCGTCACGTCAACAAATTCACTTGCAAAGGAGCGCAAGATTATGGCTACGAAATCAATTACCAAAACCGTTGCAATCACAATGGCTGCTGCCATGCTAGCAACCACGATGTCACCGGTGTCCAGTGCCAATGCGGGTCATAGAAAACATCATCGCAAAAATCATTACAACGGTGAAATTATTGGCGCTGGTATCATTGGGCTGACACTGGGTGCCATTATAGTCGGATCAGCTGAGCACCGCAGACGTCGCGCCGACTATATCTATCAGGAATTGCCTGCCCATACCCCTCCTCAATATGTAGACGACTATCAGTCAGAATATTATGAAGCGCCTGAAGTCGTCGTTGAGCGGCCTTATCGTGAAGAGTACAATTATGGGCCACCCGAAGCTTTGCCCGAATATCATCGCCAAAACGACAATTACAACGACAGCCGCCAACGCAAAACCAGCCGGTCGGAACCCAAGGTCATCACTTATGATCAGGCGATGAATGAAACCAGTCTGGCTAAACCGTGGACACCAGCATGGTATTCCTATTGCCGAAGCAAGTTTCGCTCCTTCAACGCAAAATCCGGCACTTTCCTGGGCTTTGACGGCAAAAGACATTTTTGTGTACCCAAGTAAGCCAGACAGCAATGGGAGTGCAGATTGCGCTCCATACAGCCCAAGGGATCTGAATTTAGCCCGTCCTTGTGCCCAGTTGAATAACTCCAGTGAAAGGGATTAAATCCTCAGTCTGATGAACAATCGCAGATTATGTTTTACAAAAAACATTCAGTACTCTGCACCATTACTAAAGGTTCAATACTCCTTCAAGAGGCCATCACGGCACTGACAACCAGTTTGAATGAAACAACAAAGAGACTGATCTGCACCCCCAGGAAAAACCATGTTTCCTTGATCCGGTGGGTGAGAAATGCCCCTGCGAAGGTCCCGGCCAGAGCGAATGGAATCAGAATTATCGTGATTTCAACATCGTCAAAGGAATAAGGTCTCATATTCTGGTAGGGCACGACTTTTGCCAGATTGATCATGGTAAAAACTATGACGGTAGTCCCGGCAAATTCGATCTTCGACAACTTTTGCGGCAACATATAGATCTGGTAGGGTGGCGCCCCGGCGTGGGATATGAAGCTGGTAAAGCCTGCCGCTGCTCCCCAGAAAATCCCTTTAATGGGATTGGCAGGTTTGGCTGTTTGATTTTTGCTTTCAAAAAACCATGTTTTGAGGCAAAAACCTATGCCCAAAAGCCCTATTAACAACGCGATGGCCTGATCGGAAATCATCGTCGCTGTTGCCCATCCAATGAGAACTCCCAGAATCCCAGCGGGTATCAGGACTATCAAATTTGGCTTGCTGAACTTGCGGCGATAAAGTGAAACGCCAACTACATCCGAAATCAAATAAATAGGCAATAGCAACACAGCAGCCTTTACCGGTGACATTACCAGAGCGAGAATGGGTACCGCAAGCATCCCGATAGAAGGCAACCCTCCTTTGGATAGTCCGACAACGAAAGCGGCAATCCAGAGAAGCCACATAAATTCGTCCACTGGTGTTATTCTCCGCGAATTCAATCAATTATTGATGCCTGTCAGCTGATCTATAGCAAGTCCCCAGTGCTTGCCATAGGCAAAACAACAGAAAAATCAAAATTGTGGCTGGTATTTTTTGTTTTAATGACCGACGCAAACAGTCATGGTGGTGCTGGGTACGCCAAACAAATTTTTGGTATCAATGTTAGCCGCCATGCTTTGATTGTCGACGATCCAAAAAAGCAGAGTACTAAATTTAATCCGTCGGCCAATAACTTCCTGAAGGATGGTTTTTTCACGACTTGTGGATAGACTTTGCTAAGCAGTGAACTCATAAACAGGGTCGAAATGGCGGTAAAACTGCAAACATATGCAAGGAAAAGTTCGCAGGATGGGCTTATTTGCCCATTCAAATGCTTTGACGCTGCAGATGGCAGCAGTTTTACCGTCCTGTGGATGTAATCAATTTGCTCACCTACAGCGTTGCAAGCTCTTGAAAACCAAAAGGTTTTCGGGGAACTGGCGCCTTGTATGCGAACAAATTGATTCATACCATTTCGATCCTGTTTATGAGCTCACTGCCTAGTTTGGAGGTCTCCACAGAATTTATTTCCATGATCTAATTTTGGGAACTCCGGCAATATATCTGCGGCACTGCTAATCTATTCGGCATTCCCCAGATCTTAAACTTCGAAAACATTAACCATAACTTCATTTCAAAGTTTACAACCTTTCAAGCCCTGACTAGGTTAATACTTTGTTAACTGTGTTTTTGGTCCCCGTTGTATGCGTAAATGTGTGAACATCCAATCCTTGCCTGTTTTGCGCCCACTATTGGTTGCGGGTCTGGTATTGGCGGCAGATTCCCAGAGTTTTGGCCTGGACTACGACCACATGATGGTATTAGGACCAACATCCCAGCCGATTGGACATTTTAACTATTGCCGTGAACACCCGGAAGATTGCATATCAAATGTAGCTGGCCCTCTGGCACCCGAACTGACGAAGGAAAAATGGTCACAGATGATTGAGATCAATCATCAGGCCAATATGGCAGTCACACCGGCAACCGATATGGAACAATACAGCAAAGAAGAATATTGGACATTGCCTAGCAAATACGGTGATTGCGAGGATTATGTGCTGTTGAAAAGAAAACTGCTGATCAAGCGTGGCTGGCCGGTTTCAAGCTTGCTGGTGACTGTGGTGCGCCAAACAACTGGTGAAGGCCATGCTGTGCTAACGGTTCGCACAGCCAAATCCGACTACATTCTTGACAATCTAAATGGTAAAATACTGCCCTGGAGCAAAACCGAATACCATTATCTCAAACGCCAATCGACGATGCATTCGGGACGCTGGAACGACATCGCTGATACCCGTAATATCGTCGGCGCGATAAAATAAGCTTTTAAATGGCACTCTCGACACGGTTGACCCGATTTCTCAATATCGAATGGTCGATTATATCTGCACCCATGGCGCTGGTTTCCGGCAGCAGGCTTGCACTTCACTTGGTGGCGGTCTGGGCCTGTTTGGCCGGGGGCTTGGCGCAAAAGGAGGCACTCTTCCCTTTGTGCCAGAAACAGCAGATTATTTGCCCGTTGCCACTCGAGATCGGCTGTTGCTGGTCGCTAGAGGCATTGTCGGTGGTGGCTGGATTGACGCCAGTTTGTTGCTCGGTGCTGACGGTGTATTGATGGGACCAGGATATTGAGCAGGCCGTGAAGCACTGGTTGCAAGTTCCTTTCAACATGCCGCAATTGCAGCCAGTGGTGACGACGCTCTTTGGACAAAGGCACCTGATATTGCCCGCAAGCTGGATTGGCCCGACGAATTTGATATCCGGATATTGCGAAATAAAACGATGCAAGGATATCATTCAAAGTTGAAATAGTTAAACGACCGTGATCTCCAGCATATGAGGGAACGTTACATCAAAGCCAATCGGGAAGAAAATGCTTCAGAAAGTTCGGCCAATACGCTTGAAATGCGTGCCTGGATGCGAGGTGTTATTAAGGCCGCCGATTGCGGGCATCAGTTCCATTATCTTGCTGGTTCAGATGAAGACTGTAGAAAACGGTTACATGATCGGGATGCCGAGGGCGGTCACCCATTTTCTGCCACTGAGGTTCAATTTGTCCTGATCATTTCCCATTTTGTTCCACCCTCACCCGAAGAGGGATTTAGCATAATCATACACGTCAGAAAACAGAATCGGAAATGCCCTGATTGCCTGGATGGGCTTGGGCAGGCTTTTGTGAATTGTTGTCATCACGTTTATTGATAATATCACGGTGATAACAAAGACCGCACCCGTTCTTGCCAACAGATGGGTTGTCTACTTTGACAGAACTCTTGTTTGATCCGGTAACAATCATATCAATTGCCGGGTTTGTCGGATAAGCTTTATCTGAACTCTTGCGGTTTGATGCCTGACTGTCTGAGACATCAAATGTAATTGCTATCATTGTAACAGCAGCAAAAGCCGAAGTTACAAATACAGATTTCGGAAAAGTCCTCATGATCTCACCATTGCCAGCGCTTGATCATCTTACAACCATGTAGCGTTCAAATTATTGTAATTGATTCTAAAGGTAATTTGTTGAATTTCTGTAAATCATAAATGTCCGGCCCCAATACAAAAGCCAGGCTGAACTTAATCAGTCTGGCTTCCAAATTTTTGAATTGTCACAAACCGGAGAATTCCAGCTCAACCCACAGGCAATAATTATTCGTCGTCTTCCTTTGTCAGTTCTTCAACACTTACGGTTTTGTCGCTGATTTCTGCAACTCCCATAATGTGGTCAACGACCTTTTCTTCATAAAGTGGTGCCCGCAGACCGGCCACGGCATCGGGCGTTTTCTGGAAATATTCCATGATTTGCTGTTCCTGACCCGGATATTGGCGCATTTGATCGTAGACAGCTTTTTGCAATTCTTCCTCAGACACCTGTATTTCCTGTTGTTCACCAATGGTTGCCAAAACCAATCCAAGGCGAACACGACGCTCGGCAAGCTCACGATATTCTTTTCGAGCATCTTCTTCAGTTGTATCCTCGTCTTCAAAAGTCTTTTTGTTTTTTTCCAATTCCTGGGTAACCTGGTTCCAGATATTGTCAAACTCCTGCTCAACCATTTGGGTTGGCATCTCCATTTCAGTACTCTCGTTCAGCTGATCTAGGATTTGGCGTTTTACACGTGCACGGGTAAAAGAGCCATAGCGGCTTTCCAGTTGTTCACGCACAACTTCCAACAGCTTTTTCTTGTCATCCAGGCCCAATAATTTGGCTGTCTCATCATTCAATTCGAGTTTGCTGGGTTTTTCAATCAGAGATACTTTCACGTCAAACTCAGCGTTTTTTCCGGCAAGATGTTCAGCACCATATTCTTCAGGAAAAGAGACTTTGACCGTCAACTCATCACCGGCTTTAGAGCCGATCAGCTGATCTTCAAAACCTGGAATAAACTGCTCAGAACCCAAGACAAGTTTGGCATCCTTGTCTTCACCACCCTCAAATGCCTCACCATCAATTTTGCCCAGATAATCCATAGTGATGCGGTCTTTCCTGGCAGCTTTGGATTTTTTCTCATCCCAGGATCTGGTACTTTCAGCCGCCTGCAAAGCCTGTTCTTCAATTTCCTTGTCACCGACTTCGACTACCGGGCGTTCCAGAACAAGTTTGTCAAGGGCGGGAACTTCAAATTCCGGCAGCACTTCATAGACAAGTTTGAATTCGAAATCCTTTTCTCCACCCAGGATTGCTTCCGCTTCTTTTTCATCTTCAGTCATAGATACTTGCGGTTGCTGAGCAGGTTTTTCACCGCGTTCCTTCAATATTTCACCAGAGCGCGTATTGATAAATTCGTTGACTATTTCTGCCATTGTCTGTTTGCCATAAACTTTACGCAAATGGCTGATGGGCACTTTTCCCTGACGAAAACCGTTCAAATGAACCTGGTCCTTCATTTTCGTCAGACGCTCAACAAGTTGTGTTTCCATGTCATTTTTTGCAACGGTAATCGTCAGTTCACGGGCGAGACCGTCATTGAGGGTTTCATTAACCTGCATTTTCTATTCCTATTTCGATACCGACCCTTTTATTACGGGCCTAATTGGATTTTGGTCTGTTTCTTATGCTGACCAGATTTCGAATTTCAGACCGCTTCAATAAATGCACCGCAAAAACAGTTATCTATATCGGAATTCAATGCCTGAAAACTTGTGAAATTTCGTGCATTCCAACCTGATTGCGGCAAATTCCGGGAAATTGGTGCATTCAGACCGATACGCGTTGGCGCGAGATAGCACGGGCTGATAAATTCAGCAAGGGCAATGCATCTTTTTGAAGATGGAGAAACGCTCTAATTTTCGACAATTCAAGCTTCATTTCGATTTTGTTCTTTATCGCCCGAATACTCTCCAACTCTGCTGAACTTCAAGCAGTGGCAGTTATTGTTCAAGTTCAATATTTCTGAAGGCTTTGTCGATTTGTAGACTGGCTATACTATATTGATGAGATGTTGTGTAGAACACAAACTGTGCCGAACCTTTGCCTTTGAGCGTCATAAAATAGTTTTCATACCGGATCTTAATGTCCTCGATATCTGCGTCATAAACCATTCTACCCCATTCAAGACCATGGGCATCCAGACGCTCTTTGGATTTCACTTCAACCGGTTTTTTACCGGCAGCACTTTGTGCATTTGCAACAATTGCTTTTTCGATCGCATCCAATTGAACTTCATCTGTCTTGGTAATTACCGGCAAAAAAGTGTCTCATCCTTGGTCACAGAGGATAATTCTGCAGCATCATTGCTGTCCCTGTTCGTCCAGACTGTGTCATCAAGGCCTCTTGTTGCCAGCGGTTCTTTATAGCAAAAAAACCGGGATAATCATAAGACAAGCGCTTCTTGTTTACACCTATCGCTGACATAGCAGCGGATGCATCACAGCAAAA
Organism: Hyphomicrobiales bacterium; assembly: GCA_024224595.1. Lineage (GTDB taxonomy): Bacteria > Pseudomonadota > Alphaproteobacteria > Rhizobiales > Rhizobiaceae > JAAEMP01. The sequence continues at coordinate 7,284 of JAAENI010000243.1, read as the reverse complement.
ATGATCCCGCCGTACCAAAAAAATACGGCGGGATTTATTGTTGACTAAACTCTCGTTGACTATTTCACCATCCAAAGCATGTTGATAGGGTGTTTTTTCTTGTCGGCATCCTCGCCAACAAGCAGTATTCCATTGCTGAGCGCCAGAATATTATCAGGGTTAGCAGGTCGCTCGACATCACATTTCCCGTCCTTGATGGTTTTGCCGACCACGTGTGGTACCAACCGGGTAATGTTGTAGTCCGCCCCGGTATTCGCAACATAGACGCCACCGCAGTCTTCCTTGTCGAGTGCAATTGCGCCGCCTTTGGTTTCATCTCGTTTTCCGGTTATCCAGTCAAGGTCGCCCCAGGCTTTGTCCATGGTCCAGGAAAATGCGGATACGCTCACATAAACGGTGTTCCCGTATGAAGTGACCCCTTCCAGCTTCTGCCATTCGTTCGTTGCACCAAGAGCCGCCGCAGCACGTCTCGCCTCAAGAAATGCCGGGCGATCATCTTTGCAGGAACCTATGGAACCATCACCGTTCAGATCTTTGCCAGTTTTGCCTTCAGCCCAATTGTTGATGTCCTCATTTGAAATATAGCTCGACTGGCCTTCGACGTAATCAGACACTTTTACACTGTCATATTCCGCAATCCAGCTTCCAACCTGAGCGTTATTGGCTTTGCCAAGCATCACCCAATCAACATTGAAACCGGTGTTGTGAGGATCACTGGTTCCATCCTGGGTGAGTTTTGCAGCATAAAGAGTGCCTGCGCTCAAATCTCCCTTGATGTCCGCGACAAATTTGAAAAAAACGCCACCCGACGATGTATTGTATTCTTTATCGTTAAATTCGGCTGAATCATCATCACTCATATAAACTGTTTTCATGTCTGGCATAATGGCCGCTGTTTCGTGGCTCAAACGTCCGGTGACATAATGTTTAACCAGTTCTTCGCCTTCTTTCGAAGCCGCGTTGTTAATTTCAAACATGTAGCCATATCGGTATGGATTGGCCATTTTACCAAGGTATTGGGTCATGTTTTTCGGCTTGATATAGGTAATGTCATTGCCGCCATTGTAACCGAGTCTTTCATCTTCATCGTGGTTGCGCGGGTGATTCCAGACGGCTGTGTTAAAGTAGAAATATTCTTCAGCTATCAACGGCGTCCCCCAGGGGGTGACGATGCCAGAGCAAATAACCTGTCCGCCATCAATCGAGCTCAGGTCTATCATTTTAGACTGATTAAGATCGGCCTGCCATTTTCCATCAACGCGACTCAGCGAAATCCTGCTGACTGCTCCAGCTCCATCTCGACCAGCACCTTCCCAACCGGTATACAGATAGGCGGAATTCGCTCCACGGGTAATGAAGCCATTGTAATCAGGCGCATTGGAAATATACATCAATTCACCGGATGTATTGTAAACACCACCAAGGACTTTGCCATCTCCAAGTGCATCACCGGCTTTTCCGAATGTCACATAATTGCCGCCCACGACATTGACTTTGCTTAAATCGCCATCTCCGGGTACCGGCATGCTGCGACCAGAAAATGTTGCGATATCAAGACCAGACACGTAGCCAACAAGCGCCGGTGACTTGCCCTCTTTCATATTTTTACTGCCGCCTGGGTGCTGGGCATTCAAAAATAATTCACCAAGGCTGTTTGTAGTCAGGCCTGTGACTTCTGCGCCTTTGGGCACCGTGGCGATACGTGTAAGAGTTTTTTCGACAGCAAATGCCGAACTGCTTGTCAATACAAACGCCGTCAAGATTGTGGTGCCAAATAACCAAGATGAGGTTTTCATTTTTTCTTCCGAAAATTGATTATTAGATACCATTTTTACCAGATGGAATGGCATGATCGCTCGATATTGGCGCACCCTGTTTCATATTCAAAACCTGCCATCTGTTTGGTTTGATCACAATGTGATTCACTTCGATTATGTCACTTTTGTGCGTGCAATGTCTGTTTGCCAAGTGAATTTAAGCCCAACCCTCGCAATATAACAACAAGCGTGTTCGCCAATCTACAATTTCTGCAACGATCACTAACCAGAAAATTTCGGAAACATTGCCGCCAGACCTTCTGAGGTAGCAGGCGCAACACCGCGCTCTGTGATCAAACCCGTAACCAGCCTGCCAGGTGTTACATCAAATGCCGGATTGCCTGCCGCTGTTCCATCTGGCGATATCTGAACGCTGGCAAGATTACCGTCTTCAAGCTTGCCCCAGACATGGGTAACTTCCTGACCATCGCGTTCTTCAATGGGAATTTCAGCGATACCATTGGTGATATTCCAGTCGATAGTGGGTGATGGCAGGGCGACATAAAATGGAATTTCATTGTCTTTTGCCGCCAGTGCCTTGAGATAGGTGCCAATCTTGTTACAGACATCGCCGTTAGCAGCGGTGCGATCTGTACCGACGATGACCAGATCAACATCACCGTGTTGCATCAGATGACCTCCGGCATTATCAACAATCAGCTGGTGGGATATGCCGTGCGAATCCATTTCCCAGGCGGTCAATTGGGCACCCTGATTGCGTGGACGGGTTTCATCTACCCAGACATGAACGCGGATATCTGCCTGTGCGGCATGGTATATCGGTGAAGTGGCTGTTCCCCAGTCAACGGTTGCCAGCCACCCGGCATTGCAATGGGTCAAGATATTGACCGGCTGACCGACATCTTTGTTTTCTGCAATATTTTTGATAATCTGCAAACCATTCAACCCAATCTGGCGATTGCATTCAACGTCCTCATCACATATTTCATGGGCCCTTTTCATCGCAATAGCAGCGCGTTGCTGTTCAGGCAATCCTTGCAACAATTGCCGCATGTGATTAAGAGCCCAGACCAGATTAACTGCTGTTGGCCGGGTTTGCTGCAGTTCGTTACACACCTCATCAAGAGCGCTATCACTGGCATCATTTTGCATCTCAGCCGCGACACCATAAGCAGCAGCAGCGCCAATCAAGGGTGCACCACGCACCCACATGTCACGGATAGCATCACAAAAAGATTTTCGGCTGGTCAGCTCAACAATTAGAAAGCGATGCGGAAGCCAGCGCTGGTCAATGATTCTTACCGTAGCGCTATCATCATCAAACCAGATTGAACGATAGTGTTTTCCATCAACTTGCATAACAGCAGTATTTCCTCATAAATTGGCCAGTAAACCCTATTGGCAGTTGGTTATTTTTCACGCATTTTAGCACCGCTCGGATCAAACAATGGCTCCAGCGCGATGGTTGCTGGACGACGAATACCCAGTATTTCTATTTCAAACAGCCCTTCGTCGGTGCGTTCAGAAAGTTGTGCTGGCAAATAGGCCTGCGCCAGCGATTTTTCGACGGAGTGGCCATAACCGCCAGAAGTCACCCAGCCAACAACCCGCCAGTCACCATCGCGTTGACTTTCCGGTTTGGATATTTCAGTGCCGGTTTCATCAAATCGCCGAGCGCCATAACCGTGTGGTTTTTCAACACTGCCAAAATCTTCATCACCAATTTTTGCCCATACCGGTTCATCGGCCATCACGTCGGCATCATCTGTATCAGTGACAAAAGTGACCCGACGAAGTTTGGGGCCATCCGCAAATTCTTTCGCAGCCGCTTCACGCCCGATAAAATCATTCTTTGACAGTTTGATGAACCGCTCCATACTAGCCTCATAGGGCCCATAAATGGGCCGCAATTCGGCAAACCAGGTAGGAAAATTCTTCTCCAGTCGCATTGATAGTAATGCCCGCATACCAAAATCAACGATATCAAATTGGGCTCCGGCCTGTTTGATGGCCAGATAAATTTTCCGCTGATAGGTTGGTTCCATCCAGAGTTCATAACCCAAATCTCCGGAATAAGTCATACGATTGACCATGCAGGGTGCACCGGCAACCGTCATCTGCCGGAAATCCATAAACCGGAATTTGGATTTGGAAACATCATCATCGCATAATTTTGCCAATAGTTTTTGCGCATTAGGCCCGGCTATCGACAGGCCGACCATCGTTTGACCAAACAGGTGGATACGTACAGAACTATCATTGGGCAGGTGTTTCTCAAACCAGCGCATATGGTATATCTGGGCAGCCGATGATCCCCACATGAAAAACTGCTCATCCGCAGCTTTGGCAATAGTGAAATCACCAATCAGTTTACCGTTCTCGTTCAGCATCGGGGTCAAAACCAGTCGCCCGGTCCTGGGCATTGAATTGGTCATCAAATGAGATAACCAGGCTTCAACCCCGCGCCCGCTGATTTTATATTTAGCGAAATTGGCGATCTCAGTCACACCAACCGATTGTCGCACAGCTCGCACTTCATTGCGCACATGTTCAAAATCGTTGGAGCGGTGAAATGACAGAATGTCGACGGGTTCAGTTCCCACCGGTGCAAACCACAAGGGCGTCTCAAGTCCCCAGGTGTCACCCATCACCGCGTTGTTTTCATTGACCATAATATCATAAATCGGCGTCGTTTGTTGTGGTCTGGCGGCAGGTAATTCTTCATTAGGGAAAGAAATCGAAAAACGCCTGGAGTAGTTTTCGCGCACTTTTGCATTAGTATATTGAAGGGTTGTCCAGTCCCCATAACGGGCTACATCCATACCGAAGATATCATGACCCGGGTCACCGTGAACCATCCAGTTTGCCAACACCAGACCCACCCCCCCTCCTTGTGAAAATCCGGCCATTACTGCACAAGCAGACCAAAAATTGGTAAGACCACGCACCGGACCAACCAGCGGATTGCCGTCAGGTGCAAAAGTAAAAGGCCCGTTGATAATCTGTTTGATGCCAGCATTTTCGACCGCCGGGAAATGTTTGAAACCGACTTCGAGTGATGGCGAGATTCTATCGATATCCGGCTCTAGTAGTTCATGGCCAAAATCCCAGGGCGTATTGAGTGGCGACCAGGGTTTGCAAGCTTTTTCATAGGTGCCGAGCAATATCCCGTTACGCTCTTGCCTGGTATAAATCTCACCCTTGAAATCGATGACACCAATCAGTTCACGACCGGTCGATTGGTTGTATTCTACTACTTCAGGCATTTCGTCTGTCAGCAAATACATATGTTCCATCGCCAATAACGGCAATTCCAATCCGACCATACGACCCACTTCACGTGCCCACAATCCACCGGCATTGACCACATGCTCGCAGGTGATCGTGCCCTTTTCTGTGACGATCTTCCACCTAGCGTCCGGCATTTGTGTGATTTCAACAACCCGGTTTCGCAGCTCAATTGATGCACCAAGAATTTTTGCTGATTTTGCATAGGCATGGGTCGTGCCAGATGGGTCCAGATGACCTTCAACCGGATCCCACATGGCGCCAACGAAATTGGTTTCATCCATCAACGGGTACATGGCTTTGGCTTCTGAGGGTGTGATCAGTTCTGTTTCCATCCCCAGACATCTGCCTTTAGCGTGGGAAAGTCGCAGAAAATCCATCCGCTCGGGCGTATCGGCCATCATTGCCCCGCCAGTCAGATGCAATCCACAGGACTGACCGGATAATTCTTCCAGCTCCTGATAGAGCGACACGGTGTAGGCCTGGAGTTTAGCAACATTGGGATCACCATTTAAGGTATGAAACCCACCGGCAGCATGCCAGGATGATCCCGATGTCAGTTCGGAACGTTCGATCAATATTGAATCAGTCCAGCCAGCCTTTGCCAGATGATATAACACTGAACAGCCAACGACCCCTCCGCCAATGACAACTACTCTGGCATGTTCTCTCATATATTTTTCCTGACTGAACTTATCCCAATTGTTTTAAAATTACCCTTTTTGATTTTATTACCTTCGTCAAGCCCAACCATGTTTGAAATTTTACGACGACAATTATACTCAAAACACCGAATTGGATGGTGTGTTGAGTATTATATTTCCTTTTGATCCATCAACTTGCCCATAAATCGGCACCCACTTTTTGGGTTGATGGAGTATAGTACCATTCGTCAAAAAATTTGGATCATAAATCTGTATGCATTTTAAATCCCGGAGCATAGGATAAACAAACACTGGTGATCGGTATTGTGCCGAGCCATGTCAGGCGCTCGACAACGAACAAAGCCGTGCCGGTGATAATTCCAAATACTTCTGCTTCATTCTCCGTTGCGTTATGAGCGGAAAATGAAATATCACCTGAGGTAAAAAGGGCGTGGTGAACCAACCATTCATTGGCACTTTCAAGCGATAAATCGGCGTTCAGAATTTCCGGTATGGCTGCCGGATTTACCCAGCGTTCTTCATAAACAAATGGCTGGTTATCGGAAAAGTGTACAGCTCTCAAATGCAGCAATTCATTGTCAACGCCCAGTGTGAGTCTGTTGGCAATGAAAGGCGGCGGTCTGATGATCTCTCGCGAAAGCATCAAATAACGGTAGGATGCGCCCCGGTTTTCGATATCCAGACGAATGACTGGAATATCCAGCGTCGCCTTTCGAACCGGATTGATTGCAACTCGTGTTCCCGCTTTTCGTTTCCGACTAAGAATACCGGAATTTGCCATCTCGCGCATGGCCCGGTTAACAGTAGCACGTGCGCAACCGAATTCGGCTGCAAGTTCGACTTCCTTGGGCACCAATTCTCCAGGCAACCAGATACGCTCACTAATGCGACGCAGCAATTCCGTCTGAATATTTTGCCAGGTGATCAACGCTCAAATCCTGTCCTTTAGTGATGCCATCGTCTTTTTGTAGGCGCTGGTGATCTCGTCTCTGGCAATATGACGGCCATCGCTTACCATATGACGCCCGGCAGACCAGACATCTGAAATACACTGGTCGTCACTGGCAAAGATATAGCTGTCCAAGATCATGTCGCCCTCTTTCAGATAAAGATCAGTTGCTTCATCATTCAAAGCGACGAGATCAGCCAATTTCCCGGCTTCAATTGCGCCCGAATTTCTATCGGCGGCACGGGCGCCACCTTGCAATACACAATCAAATATTCTCCGCCCGGTTGATTTTTCAGGTGTTGCCAAAACTGCTCTGGTCAGGTGACTAAGGCGTTGAGAATATTCAAATGTGCGCAATTCCTGCGATAGTGATATGTAGATATTGGAATCCGATCCGATGCCAAATGCGCCACCATTGGCCAAAAATTGTTCACCGTTGAATATGCCGTCACCCAGGCTTGATTCGGTGATCGGGCAGAGGCCGACTACTGCACCGGATTTGGCCAGTCCTGCGGTTTCCTCATCGCTCAAATGGGTTGAATGTATAAGGCACCAGCGATCATCGACATCATGGCGATCCAGCAGCCACTCAACCGGCCTTTTC